>NZ_JBHTSA010000199.1:0-8759 GCF_042795405.1 Streptomyces sp. NPDC056480
GTGTCCGGGCCCCTCGGGTGCTCCGGTGGGGAGCGGGGTACCGCTACTGGTTCTGGTTCTCGCCGCGGTAGAACTCGAAGACCCAGCCGAACAGGCCGACGAGGATCAGCGGGGCGGAGAAGTACAGGATCCACCAGCCCATCGCGATGGCGAGGAAGGCGAGCGCACCGCCGACGGCCAGCGACAGCGGCTGCCAGCTGTGCGGGGCGAAGAAGCCCACTTCACCGGCCTCGTCCGCGACGTCGGCCTCCTTGTCGTCCTGCGCCATCGCGTCGACACGCTTGGCCGTGAAGGCCAGGTAGTAGCCGATCATGATGGACAGGCCGAAGGCCAGGAAGAGCGCCGTCGTGCCGACCGGCTCCTTCGACCACACGCCGTACAGGACGGCCATGGCAAGGATGAAGACGCTCAGCCAGATGAACATCTTGCCCTGGATCTTCACTTGCCGGCCTCCTTGCCGCCCGCGAGGGCCTCGGCCACGTGACCCTTGTTCTCGAGCTGGTCGAGAGCCGCGATCTCAGGGTGGTGCAGATCGAACGCCGGGGATTCCGAACGGATCCGCGGCAGGGTGAGGAAGTTGTGCCGCGGCGGCGGGCAGGACGTCGCCCATTCGAGCGAACGGCCGTAGCCCCACGGGTCGTCGACCTCGATCTTCTTGCCGTACTTGGCGGTCTTCCAGACGTTGTAGAAGAACGGCAGGATCGACAGACCGAGCAGGAAGGAGGAGATCGTCGAGATCGTGTTCAGCGCGGTGAAGCCGTCGGCGTCGAGGTAGTCCGCGTAACGACGCGGCATGCCCTCGGCACCGAGCCAGTGCTGCACCAGGAACGTGCCGTGGAAGCCGATGAACAGCGTCCAGAACGTCATCTTGCCGAGCCGCTCGTCCAGCATCTTGCCCGTGAACTTCGGCCACCAGAAGTGGAAGCCGGCGAACATCGCGAAGACCACGGTGCCGAAGACGACGTAGTGGAAGTGGGCGACGACGAAGTACGAGTCGGAGACGTGGAAGTCCATCGGCGGCGAGGCCAGGATGACACCGGTCAGACCACCGAAGGTGAAGGTGATCAGGAAGCCGATCGTCCACAGCATCGGTGTCTCGAAGGACAGCGAGCCCTTCCACATCGTTCCGATCCAGTTGAAGAACTTCACGCCTGTCGGTACGGCGATGAGGAACGTCATGAAGGAGAAGAACGGGAGGAGCACGCCACCGGTGACGTACATGTGGTGCGCCCACACGGTCACGGAGAGACCGGCGATCGCGATGGTCGCGGCCACCAGACCGATGTAGCCGAACATCGGCTTGCGGCTGAAGACCGGGATGACCTCGGAGATGATGCCGAAGAACGGCAGCGCGATGATGTACACCTCTGGGTGGCCGAAGAACCAGAAGAGGTGTTGCCAGAGCAACGCTCCACCGTTGGCCGCGTCGAAGACGTGTGCACCGAACTTGCGGTCCGCCTCCAGGGCGAACAGCGCGGCCGCGAGGACCGGGAAGGCGAGCAGGACCAGAACACCGGTCAGCAGCACGTTCCAGGTGAAGATCGGCATGCGGAACATCGTCATGCCCGGAGCGCGCATGCAGATGATCGTGGTGATGAAGTTGACCGAACCGAGGATCGTGCCGAAGCCGGAGAAGGCCAGACCCATGATCCACATGTCGGCGCCGACACCCGGCGAGCGGACGGCATCCGACAGCGGGGAGTAGGCGAACCAGCCGAAGTCGGCCGCACCCTGCGGGGTGAGGAAGCCGGCCACCGCGATGATCGAGCCGAAGAGGTACAGCCAGTACGCGAACATGTTCAGCCGCGGGAACGCCACGTCGGGCGCGCCGATCTGCAACGGCATGATCCAGTTGGCGAACCCGGCGAACAGCGGCGTCGCGAACATCAGCAGCATGATCGTGCCGTGCATCGTGAACGCCTGGTTGAACTGCTCGTTCGACATGATCTGCGTACCCGGACGGGCCAGCTCGGCGCGCATGAAGAGCGCCATGAGTCCGCCGATGCAGAAGAAGACGAACGACGTGACCAGGTACATCGTCCCGATCGTCTTGTGATCGGTGGTGGTCAGCCACTTGATCACGACGTTGCCGGGCTGCTTGCGCCGTACGGGCAGCTCGTTCTCGTACGAGTCCTCAGCTGCGGCGGCACCCTGGGTTTCGTTGTGGATGCTCACAGTTGGTTCTTCTCCGCATTCCTGGCCGGGTCCGTCTGCTCGATGCCAGACGGGATGTAGCCGGTCTGCCCCTTCTCGGCCAGCTCCTTCAGGTGCTGCTGGTAGCGCTCCGGAGAGACCACCTTGACGTTGAAGAGCATCCGGGAGTGGTCGACACCGCACAGCTCGGCGCACTTGCCGAGGAAGGTGCCCTCCTGGGTCGGGGTGACCTCGAAGACGTTGGTGTGACCCGGGATGACGTCCTGCTTGAACAGGAAGGGGACCACCCAGAAGGAGTGGATGACGTCACGGGAGGTCAGGACGAACCGGACCTTCTCACCCTTCGGCAGCCACAGGGTCGGGCCCGGGTTGCCGGTCTGCGGGTTGCGGTCACCGGGGATACCGGCGTCGTAGACGCCGCCGGCGTTGTCCGGGAACTCGTCCTGGAACTTGTCCGGAATGGCCGCGAGGTTCTTGTCCGTCTTGGCGTCGCCCTTCACACCGGGCACGTTCTCGACGTAGTTGAAGCCCCAGCTCCACTGGTAGCCGACCACGTTGACCGTGTGGGCCGGCTTCGGGGTGAGCTCGAGGAGCTTCGACTCGTCGCGCGCGGTGAAGTAGAAGAGCACCGAGACGATGATGAGGGGGGTGACCGTGTACAGCGCCTCGATGGGCATGTTGTAACGGGTCTGCGGAGGTACCTCGACCTTGGTCCTGCTCCGCCGGTGGAAGATGACGGACCAGATGATCAGGCCCCACACCAGGATTCCGGTGATGAGCGCGGCGGCCCACGATCCCTGCCAGAGGGAGAGGATCCGAGGCGCCTCTTCCGTGACAGGGGTGGGCATGCCAAGGCGGGGGAAGTCTTCCCAGTTGTACGAGCAGCCCGTGGCTGTCGCCAGGATCAGGCCCGCAGTCAGCACCTGCGGCAGCTTCCGCCGCATCGGGCGCCGCGACGAGCGGTCGGAGCCGTTGGGACTCACGTAGCGCCTTCCCGAGAGTCTCGGCCCGCAGTGGTCGGCCACGGCCGTCCGTCTCGCTGGTCGGTCGCCGCCCCGGCCGCGGGCAGGGGTTTGGATGTTTATGCGGACCAAACCCTACTGGACGCTATTTGGGGTCGCGCGGGGAGGGTGCCCAACGCGCCGTCCGAGTCCCCGAAGGGGTGGACTCCGGGGTTCCGGAGGGGGGTCGGACGCGTCCGTTCGGCGGTCTGCCGGTGTATGACGAGGCGGTTCTGACGAGGGCTCATGGGGGTGGGGTGGGCGGGCCCGGGGGTGGGGGGTGAGGCTCGGGGTGAAGGCTCGCGTCCGGCTCGGCCGGGCCGGGCCGGGCTCTGCTCGACTCGGCTGGGCTGGGCTCGGCCGGGCTGGGCCGGGCCGGGCCGGCTGGGCTCGGCCGTACGCTCACCCCGGTCCGGGTATGGGCTCGCCCCTGACCGGGCGTGGGCACCCCCGGACCGGCCGCTGACGTGCTGCGGCCGGGCCACGGGCGGGCAGCGGGCAGGCCCCCGGACCGGCAGCGGCCCGGACCGGCGACCCGTCGCGGACTCTCCCCGGGTGGTCGAAGGGCGTCCGGACCCAGGCCCTACCGTGGGCGGATGCCGTACTTCGACGCCGCGTCCGCCGCCCCGTTGCACCCCGTCGCCCGCCAGGCGCTGCTCGCCTCCCTCGACGAGGGCTGGGCCGATCCGGCCCGGCTGTACCGGGAGGGGCGGCGCGCCAGGCTGCTGCTCGACGCCGCGCGGGAGGCCGCGGCGGAGGCCGTGGGCTGCCGCCCCGACGAACTCGTATTCACTCCTTCGGGGACGCGCGCGGTTCACGCGGGGATCTCGGGATCTCTCGCGGGGCGTCGGCGTGTCGGAAACCGGCTCGTGGTCTCCGCGGTCGAGCACTCCTCCGTCCTGCACGCGGCCGAGAGCCACGCGGCGACGGGCGGAGCGGTGACGGAGGTTCCGGTGGGGCGGACGGGGGCGGTGGACCCGGACGTCTTCGCGGCCGCGCTCGGCGCCGGGGACGCGGGCGACGCGGGCACGGTCGCGCTGGCGTGTCTCCAGTCGGCCAACCACGAGGTGGGGACCGAGCAGCCGGTGGCGGAGGTGGCCGAGGCCTGCCGGGCGGCCGGCGTGCCGCTGCTCGTGGACGCGGCCCAGTCGCTGGGCTGGGGGCCGGTGGAGGGCGGCTGGTCGCTGCTCGCGGCGAGCGCGCACAAGTGGGGCGGGCCGGCGGGGGTGGGGCTGCTCGCCGTACGGAAGGGGGTGCGGTTCGCGCCTCAAGGCCCCCTGGACGAGCGGGAGTCGGGCCGGGCGCCCGGCTTCGAGAACCTGCCGGGGATCGTGGCGGCGGCGGCCTCGCTGCGGGCGGTGCGGGCGGAGGCGGCGGCCGAGGGGGCGAGGCTGCGGGCCCTGGTGGACCGGATCCGGGCACGGGTGCCGGAGCTCGTCCCGGACGTGGAGGTGGTGGGCGACCTGGTGCGGCGCCTGCCCCACCTGGTGACCTTCTCCTGTCTGTACGTGGACGGGGAGACGGTGCTGCACGAGCTGGACCGGGAGGGATTCTCCGTTTCGTCCGGTTCGTCGTGTACGAGCTCGACGCTGACGCCCAGCCATGTGCTGCGCGCGATGGGGGTGCTGAGCGAGGGGAACGTCCGGGTGTCGCTGCCGGCCGGCACGGCGGAGGAGGACGTGGACCGCTTCCTGGACGTGCTGCCGGCGGTGGTGGCGGGGGTACGGGAGCGGCTCGGCGCGCCGACGAGGCCGTCGGCGGCAGCCTCCGCGCCGGGGGGCGGCTCCTTGGTGGTGGACGCGCTCGGCCGGCGCTGCCCGATCCCGGTGATCGAACTGGCGAAGGTCATCGGGGACGTGCCGGTGGGCGGAACGGTGACGGTCCTGGCGGACGACGCGGCGGCGCGGCTGGACATTCCGGCGTGGTGCGAGATGCGGGGCCAGGAGTACGTGGGCGAGTCGCCTGCGGCGGGGGGTGGGGTGGCGTACGTGGTACGCCGGACGAGCTGACGCGGGGCGACGGGGCCGCCGCCCTGGATTGCGACCCGCCACGCGGGGTCGCCCCTCGGCTGCGACCCGCCGCGCAGGGCCACCCCTTGATCGCGGCCCGCGGCACAGGGCCGCCCCCTGAGTTTGCGACCCGCCGCGCGGGGCCGCCCCTCGGTTGCGGGTCGTCCGCCTCGGCGGGTGGGCGGCGCGCCTCGCGGAGTGCCGCCTCCACCCGCCTGCGGGCTGCGCCCGCGCCCCCCGCGTGGGCCGCGGCCTCGCCTCGCCCACCCCCCCCCGTGTGGGCAATCGTCTCGCAGGGCGGGACGGGTGGGCACACGGGACGGCGCCCTCTGGCGGCGCCTCCGCCCCCGTGCCCTGGCCCGCACCACCAGTGCGCCGCGCACCGGGTGCGGGTTCAGGCACGGAAGCCTAGGCCCGGCAAAGGGCGCCGTTCCGTTGTGCCCACCCGTTCCGCCCCAGCGGAACGAATGCCCACAACGTGGGTGGGCGGGGGGGGCGCCGGTCCCCTGGTGCGACGCCCACAGCGGGGGGTGGGCGCGGGGGGGGCGTCGCACCAGGGGAGCGGATGCCCGTAACGCGGGGCGCGAGCCCGGAGGGAGGCCGGCTCGGCGGTGCCAGGGGCTCCGCCGAGGGGGCGGCGTGTCAGGACAGGTGGGACTGGACTTCTGTCGCCGCTTCTTCGCCGTACGCCTTCTTGAAGCGGTCCATGAAGTTCGCCCGCCGCAGCGTGTACTCCTGCGTGCCCAGCGTCTCGATGACCAGCGTCGCCAGCATGCAGCCGACCTGCGCCGCACGCTCGTGCCCGACCCCCCACGACAGCCCCGTCAGGAAGCCCGCGCGGAAGGCGTCGCCGACGCCCGTCGGGTCGACCTTCGCCGTCTCCTCCGCGCAGGCGACCTCGATCGGCGTGTCGCCGACGCGCTCGATGCGCACGCCGCGCGAGCCGAGCGTGGTGACGCGGTGGCCGACGCGGGCGAGGATCTCGGCGTCGGTCCAGCCCGTCTTGGACTCGATGAGGCCCTTCTCGTACTCGTTGGAGAAGAGGTACGTGGCGCCGTCCAGGAGCGTGCGGATCTCGTCGCCGTCCATCCGCGCGATCTGCTGCGAGAAGTCCGCGGCGAACGGGATGCCCCGCGTCTTGCACTCCTCCGTGTGGCGGAGCATCGCCTCGGGGTCGTCGGCGCCGATGAGGACGAGGTCGAGGCCGCCCACCCGGTCGGCGACGGTCTTGAGCTCGATCAGCCGGGCCTCGCTCATGGCGCCCGTGTAGAAGGAGCCGATCTGGTTGTGGTCCTTGTCCGTGGTGCAGACGAAGCGGGCCGTGTGCAGGACCTCGGAGATGCGGACCGAGCCGGTGTCGACGCCGTGGCGGTCGAGCCAGCCGCGGTACTCGTCGAAGTCGTAGCCGGCCGCGCCCACCAGGATCGGGGTGCCGCCGAGCTGGCCCATGCCGAAGCAGATGTTGGGGCCGACGCCGCCGCGCCGGACGTCGAGGTTGTCGACGAGGAAGGAGAGGGACACCGTGTGCAGCTGGTCGGCCACCAGCTGGTCGGCGAACCGGCCGGGGAAGGTCATGAGGTGGTCGGTGGCGATGGAGCCGGTGACTGCGATACGCACGGCGGGGTGCTCCTGCGGGAAGGCGGCAATGACGGACATTCACGCTACCGGCTGGTGGCCTCACTGCCGAACAGTGGAAACTACCCCAGAGTAGGGCTTTTCCCCAGGGGCGTGCGGTGCATACGGTGCGCCCATGACCATCTACCCCGCTTCACGTGAGCGACACGAGTCCGAGCCGAGCCTCGCCGACCTGCGGGGCGACGGCGCACGGATGGCTCCGCACTGGGTGACCCCGGTCGCCCCCGCACCCGCTCCGGTCTCCCCCGCGCTGATCCACGGGGTCGTCGTCCCGGCGGCCTCGGCCCGGCTCATCGAGGCGACCGCCGAATACGGCGGCTGACGGACGGAACCGTCCGCGCATCCGCTCCGTCCCATCGGCGTCCGGTCGAGACGAGGGAGCGTTGCGGTGAGCGGTACGGAGAACGTACGGAGGCGGCGGAGCGTCATCGCCGCCTCGGTGGCGGCGGGTGTGCTGCTCGCCGGGGGCGGTGGCGTCTACCTCGCCACCACGGCGTCCGGTGACGGCACCGGCTCGGGCGCGGCGGCCGAGGCCGCCGACGCGGCCGGTCCGCCGGTGCCGCTGCGCCTGGAGGGCGGCAGCGGCGACGCCACCGACGGTGGCGACACACGGGGCGGCCCGGGCATCGCGCCCGGCGAGCCGGACCCCGGGGGCGGTCCGAACGGGACCGTCTACACAGCCAAGGGCCCACTCCCCCAAGGGCCCTCCTCGGCCGCGGTCCACCGGCCCGAGGGCCTGGTCACCTCGGCGGAGGTGACCAGGCTGGCCGAAGCGCTGGGCATCTCCGGGAGTCCCTCGCTGGTGGGCGAGGTCTGGACGATCCGGCCCGAGAAGGACGGTTCGGGAGCCCGTCTCGACGTGGCGCGGAAGGCGCCGGGGAACTGGACGTACTCCTGGTACGACGGCGGTCCGGCCGGCGACGCCTGCCTCAAGGGCAAGGCCTGTCCGCCCCCGGGCGAGTCGAAGCCCGCTCCGGGCGGTACGCCGCTGAGCGAGGCGGCGGCGAAGGCGGCCGCCGCGCCGATCCTGAAGGCGCTCGGTCAGGACGACGCCAAGGTCACCGCGACCGGTGTGGTGAACGGTTCGGTACGGGTGGTCAACGCCGATCCGGTGGTGGGCGGACTGCCGACGTACGGCTGGTCGACCGGGCTGCACATCGCGCGGGACGGCCGGGCGGTCGCCGGGAGCGGGACGCTGAAGGAACCGGCCGAGGGTGCCGTGTACCCGGTGATCGGGGCGGCGAAGGCGCTCGCCGGGCTGAACGAGGACGCGAAGGGCACCGGTCCGATCGGCGTGGGGCGCTGCCCCACCGCCCCGCCCGGCGTGGACGGGAACGGGAGGCCCGAGGACGCCCGGACCGGCGGAACGCCTGCGCCGGGGCACGTCGAGCCCACTCCGCCCTGCCAGACGATCGTCGACCGGGCCGCGCCCGACCAGGTGCCGGTGACCGCCGCGGTGTTCGGTCTGGCCGCGCGGGACGTAGACGGCGAGCGGCTGCTCGTACCGTCGTGGCTGTTCACCGCGGACCCGGCGAACGGCGCGCCGTACACGGTGGTGCGGACGGCGGTGGCGCCGGAGTACCTGGCCCCGCCGGCGAAGCCCTCGCCGGAGCCGACGCCCCCTCCCGGGGACGACGCGCGGGCCGCGCGGGTCGTCGAGTCCGTGCGGGTCCAGGGGGACGGCCGGGAGCTGGCCGTCACCTTCTGGGGCGGGGTGTGCAGCACGTACACCGTGAAGGCCGACGAGCAGCCGGACCGGGTGACGGTGCGGATCGTCGAGAAGACCGACCCCGACCGGGTCTGCATCATGATCGCCAAGGACTTCACGAAGACGGTGACGCTGAAGAGTCCGCTGGGCGACCGGCCGGTGGTCGACGCGGCGAGCGGGGAGGCCGTGCCGCGCCGCTGAGTCCGGCGGGCGGGCACGACCGAGGGCGGCGGGCCGGGGGCGGGCCCCGGC
>NZ_JBHTSA010000200.1:0-8260 GCF_042795405.1 Streptomyces sp. NPDC056480
GGCTCTTCGGCCACCTCGGCAATCCATGTCAACAGCACTGAAGCAGTATCCCCGCATGGAGAGGCCCAAGAACCACCATAAGAAACGACGTCTTACTGGGCAGCAGCCCGGCCTGATGGCGAGCAAGGCCGCGGCAGCCTGGATTGTCACTGTCCTCGCCGTGTCCAGCAGTGAGACCGATTCCGGCCCCGACAGGCTCAACGATCGATGAGCAGACCTCGGGCCCTACGAATACCAGGAAGATCAACCACGCGGGACTCGATCTTTCAACACGCGGCGTCTACGAGCCCGTAGGACTTTGCTGGCAGGGCAGGGGCCGCTGCCCTGCCAGCGGCCGGTGTGCCGCGGTACTGAACGTTTTCCAGCCTCACGTGAGTACGAGCGTCCCGGTCGGCTTCGGAGGCATCAGCTCCCAGGGGCTCACCACCCGGCCACAAACACCCTGCCCTGCAAGAACTTCGCGGGCGCCTCAGACGGGCCGGAGCGAGAGAGCCACCACTGCAAAGCAGCAGAAGGCTCTCCACCAATGTCGCCCTCGGCCCGAACCACGCCGGAGCCCTCTCCCAAGCGGCCCCTGCCCGGCACCTGGCGATCATGCGCGCACTCAAGGGTTCCCCTGAGTAGCGATTGCTCATGGCTTCCCTTCTCCGAGATCGCACCGTGGAAACGCAAGGCAAGCATTCAATCCAGGTTGACTCCCCCCAATCTTAGCGGCAATGAAATAGCTAGAATATATCACGGAAAGCGGAACCAGCGCATATCGAACAATCAATTACTCTGCCAGAAGATCAAAGTCATTCCTGACGAGCGTTCCCGCTCCCTGCGAACTCGACGACAGCGAAGAGACAGGAAAGTTCAATGTTTCCGGATGTGGCGGTCACCGGCCTGGGCGTGATCGCACCTGGCGGTATCGGAGCGCAGGCTTACTGGGATCTTCTGTCCTCGGGTAGGACTTCGACTCGACAGCTGAGCTTTTTTGATCCAACTCCCTTTCGATCGCGTGTGGTCGCAGAATGTGATTTCTCCCCCGACTTGCACGGCCTTACCCCACAACAAGTACAGCAAATGGACCGGGTAACTCAATTCGCCGTTGCTGCGACCAGGGAAGCCATAGCCGACAGCGGCCTGGAAATCTCCCCGGAGATCCTTCATCGATGCGGCGTTAGCATGGGCAGCGCTGTGGGCTGCACAACAAGCCTGGAAAACACGTACGTGGACGCGAGCAGCCGAGGCAGAGACTGGCTGGTCAGTCCTGAGGGAATCAGCCCGGCCCTCTATGACCATTTCATACCGAGCTCTATCTGTGCCGAGGTCGCCTGGGAAGCCGGGGCGCAGGGGCCCGTCACCATGATCTCCACTGGCTGCACCTCGGGCATCGACGCGGTGGGCTTTGCCTGGGAGCGCATCCGCTCTGGCGACGCTGATGTCATGATCACAGGGGCAGCTGAGGCCCCGATCTCACCGATCACTGTCGCCTGCTTCGATGCCATTCGAGCTACAACGCCCGATAACGACTCCCCAGAGTGCGCCTCGCGGCCTTTCGATCTTCACAGGAACGGCTTCGTCCTGGGGGAAGGCGCTGCTGTCCTCGTCTTGGAGCGCATGGAGCATGCGCGGGCCAGGGGGGCCCACGTGTACGCGCTCATTTCCGGCTTCGCCTCGCGCTGCAATGCCTTCCACATGACGGGGCTGCGGCCCGATGGTGCGGAGATGGCTGATGCCATCTCCTGTGCGTTGAAAGAGGCCCGGGTGAGGCCCGAGGAAGTCGACTACATAAATGCTCACGGCTCGGGTACGCGGCAGAACGACCGGCACGAGACGGCCGCCTTTAAGCGCGCGCTCGGACGGCATGCATATTCCACGCCCATCAGTTCGATCAAGTCCATGATCGGGCACTCGCTGGGGGCCATCGGGTCTCTGGAGATAGCCGCCTGTGCTCTGGCTATGGAGAATGACGTCATCCCGCCGACCGCCAACCTGCGGACGCCTGACCCAGAATGCGATCTTGATTACGTTCCGCTGGTCGCACGTGCCCAGCGGACCGACGTGGCCCTGACGGTAGGCAGTGGATTCGGGGGCTTCCAGAGCGCCATGGTGCTTGCGCGGCCGGCAAGGACGGCGTCATGAAGGGCTCTGTCGCAGTCACCGGTCTTGGCATTGTGGCTGCGAACGGGGTCGGAGTGGAGGAGTACTGGAAGGCAACACTGGCTGGCGCTAGCGGGGTAGGGAGGATCACCCGTTTCGACTCGAGTGGCTATCCGTCCCAGTTGGCGGGCGAGGTTAGGGAGGTCGACTTCACTGCCCACCTGACACCGGCCCTGCTCGCTCAGACGGACACGATCACCAGGCTCGCCCTGGTAGCTGCTGATTTGGCCTTCGAGGATGCTGGTTTCCAGCCGGGTCAGCTTCCCGACTGGCAGACCGGCGCGGTGACCGCAAGCACCTGCGGGGGATTCGAGTTCGGCCAGCGGGAGCTGTCGAACCTGTGGAGCAAGGGTCCACAGTATGTGAGCGCTTATCAGTCCTTCGCCTGGTTCTACGCGGTGAACTCGGGTCAGCTTTCCATTCGGCATGCGCTGAAGGGCCCCAGCAGTGTCGTGGTCAGCGACCAGGCTGGTGGCTTGGATGCGGTGGCTATCGGTGCACGGCAGATGGCTAAAGGTGCCAGGCTTGTCATTGCGGGAGGCATCGACAGCCGCCTTTGTCCGTGGAGTTGGGTTGCAGAGATGGCGGGCGGGAGGATGAGTACCTGCAACGACATCACCCTTGCCTACCGGCCGTTCGAGGCAGACGCGTGCGGTGGTGTACCAGGAGAAGGCGGGGCGCTCCTGGTTCTGGAAGAGGCTGACTCTGCACGTCAGCGACCCGCCGCGCATGTCTACGGGCTGATCACCGGGCATGCCTCGACATTCGACGCCCGTCCTGGCACGCCGGGCGGGCCTGGGCTGGAGCGTGCCGTCCGTCTGGCGCTGGAGCGGGCTGGCTGCACGGCAGGAGACATCGACGTGGTGTTCGCCGACGCGGCGGGACTTCCCGCCCTCGATCAGGTGGAAGCTGACACGCTTGCATCGGTCTTCGGCCCCAGAGGTGTTCCTGTCACGGCGCCGAAAACCATGACGGGTCGGGTTGGTGCAGGAGCCGGGCCTCTCGACGTGGCAACAGCGCTCCTGTCATTGCGGGAGCAGGTGATTCCCCCGACCATCCACACGGTCGGCACCCCTGCCCTGGATCTTGTCCGTTGCACTCCCCGACCAGCACTGCTGAGCCGTGCCCTGATTCTCGCTCGCGGCTATCCCGGCTTCAACTCAGCTCTGGTCGTGACTGCTCCGTCAGTAAACTGAGTACCCGTCAGGAGGTAAACCCATGGTCAACGCATCCGTCAGCCGCAGTGATCTGATGTCGGCTCTGTTGCAAGCCGCAGGTGAGGCCGGGACCCATGTACCGCTGGCCGCCATGCAGGTGGACAACCAGCCTTTCGAAGCGCTTGGGTTCGACTCGCTCATCCGGCTCGAGGCCGTGTGCCGTCTGGAGCGCGATCACAAGATCCACATTGATGATGGCGCTGTCAGCGCCAGAACTCCAGCCGAGATGCTTCGCATTATCAATGGCCCTAGTACCCCCTCGGCAGCTTCGGCGTGCGAGCCGCAGAGGCCCTCCGAGGCAGGCGAAGACCAACTGGAGCGTCCATGAATCGGGAAGCAAGGGTAGCCGTTGTAACCGGCGGCACCAGCGGTATCGGCCTGGAAGTTGCCCGCGACTTCACCGCACGCGGCCTGCGCGTGTATATCTGCGCCCGGCATCAGGACGCTGTCGATCAAGCCGTTGAGCAACTGAGCCAGGGAGACACGGCAGTCGCTGGAATTGTGTGCGACGTGTCCAGCGCGGAGGATGCCGGCCGCTTCGTGGAGGAGGTAGTCCGGACCGCTGGTGGCCTCGACATCCTGGTGAACAACGCTGGCCGCGCAGGCGGGGGCGTTACCGCTGACTTGACGGACGAACTGTGGCAGGACGTCATCCAGACAAATCTCGGCGGCGTCTTCCACATGAGCCGGGCGGCTCTGCGTCATGGCGGGATGCAGGACCGCGGCTGGGGACGCATCATCAACATCGCCTCCACAGCAGGAAAGCAGGGAATCCCGCTCGGCGCCCCCTACAGCGCTTCTAAGCATGGCGTCATCGGGTTCACCAGGTCCCTGGCCCTTGAGCTGGCCACCACCGGGATCACCGTCAACGCCGTCTGCCCAGGCTACGTGGAAACCCCGATGGCCACGCAGGTCCGAAAGGGCTACGCGCAGGCTTGGGGCATCAGCGAGGCGGAAGTCCACGACCAGTTCCGGGCGAAGATCCCGCTCGGCCGCTACTCCACCCCCGAGGAGGTGGCTGGTCTTGTCGGATATCTAAGCACCGACCTCGCAGCCTCCATCACTGCGCAGGCGATCAACGTCTGCGGCGGGCTCGGAAGGTACTGACGACCGCACCCCCACACGCCTGCAACCAAGATCGGGACTGGAGCATGGAAAAGCAAACGACGCACCGCATCGAGGTCGCCGCTTCCGAGCAGGAGGTCTATCAGGCAATCGCCGACGTGGCCCGATGGCCGGAGATCTTCCCCAACGTTGTCCACGCCACACGTCTTGAGGGCGACGAGTACAGGGAGCGGATCCGCCTGTGGGTCAGTGACCAGTTCGGGACTCGTACATGGACCTCGCGCAGACTTCTCACCCCTGCCACCGGACGGATCGAGTTCCACAAAGACACCGACGAACACACGGGCGCCGGCTCGATGCGTGGCGTTTGGCTGGTCGGGAAAACCCATGGAAATCACACGCCGCTCAGTATGACCCTGATGCGGGCCACGGAGGGCGCTGACGAAGACCACGCCACGCCACATGAGCTTATGGAGCTCAAGGCGTATCTGGAGGTCGCCCCCCATGCAGGCGACCTGCGTGTGGAGATCGAGGACACTATCGAGGTGGACGGTCCGCCGCAGGAAGGTTACGCCTTCCTCTACCAGGCTCGCCTCTGGCAAGAGCGCCTGCCCCACGTAGCGGATGTCCGTGTCGACGACTGCGGCCCCGGGCTGCAGGAGCTGGCCATGACCACGATGGCTCCGGACGGCTCACAGCATTTCACTCGTTCCATTCGTGTCTGCCTCCCAGAGAGCGCACAGATCATCTACAAGCAGACCGTCCTGCCGTCACTGCTCGCTATGCATCTGGGGAGATGGTGCGTCACTCCCGGCAACGGATCCTTCAAGGTCTCCTCTCAGCACACGGCCACTGTGAACGCATCGCAGGTCGCCCGGGTTCTCGGCCCCGCCGCCCAGATCAGCACAGCCGTTGATGTCATAGCCAACGCCCTACACACCAACAGCAGGGCGACCCTGAGGCACCTTAAGGGCTGCGTGGAAGGAGCCCCTGCAGCCGCTGACGGACACGGGTAGGCCCTGATGAGAGGCTTGCACCCTTTCGAATCCGCCCTTCCCCACCGATTGTTCGGCTGCTGCCTGCGCCTGACAAACAGCAACCTGCGGGAGATTGAGGCCAAGCAAACACGGCAGCTGACCAGTTACTTGGCCCCTGCAGCGCCACGGCCAGCGACCGACGCAGTCCAACTCACTTGCTCTGCGGCATCACACAAGGAATCTCATCAGTCGCCAAGGAAGGAAGCGAGCACCCATGACCGGTGAAGACCACCACCTGCATGCCCGCACAATGGCAGGCATCGCCGGGGCCGTCAGACGCGGCCAGATCGAAAAGGCTCTCGACTACTACCTTCCCGACGCAGTTTTCGAGGAGACAGCCCTGGGGCACGCCTTTCACGGACGAGCGGCGATCACCAAACTCTTCAGCGACTTCGTTACGGCAATCGAGGGTCCCACCTTCACTGTGGTCTCCTCATTCGGCAGCGGCCGTCACGCCGTCTTCCAGTGGGTCATGAGCGGCACCCGGCACAGCCTGGTCCCCCAACTGCCGGACCGGCAAGCAGCACATAGGGAATTCACCCTGCAGGGCGCAAGTGTGTGTCTGTTCAATGCCGACTACCGCATCGCCAGGGAAACCGTCTACTGGAACCCCCAGGCCATGGGCCCCAGCCCTGCCCCGCCAAGCGGCACCGCGCACTGAATCTACGTATACCGACATGCGAACGACAAGGATGATAGGAATGGACAGCATCCCGCTCATCGACCTCACACCCTGGTGGAATGGGGACACTCCAGACCGGGATCTTGTGGCTTCCCAAGTAGACGCGGCCCTTCAGGACCATGGCTTCCTGCTGGTCACCGGTCATGGCATCCCACTTGAGCTGCGCCGTAAGCTCCGCACTGCGGCACGGCAGTACTTCACACTGCCCCACGAGGTGAAGGAACAGTATGCCGTCACAATGGGCGGACGGGGCTGGCTGCGCTCGGGCCTCGTCACTGCCGGGCGTTCTGAGGGCACCATGACGCCTCCCGATCTCAAAGAGACGTTCGCCTTCGGCGCCGCCGAGGAGGACGGCGGCGTCAACCCCTCCCCCCAGTGGTTCAAGCCCAATGTCTACCCTCAGGAGGTACCCGAGCTTGAGGCACTAGTCACGGAGTTCCTCTCCTGCACCCGCCAGCTCGCCGACGAGCTCCTCCGTGTGTGCGCCTCTGCCCTGGGCGTCGAGGACGGCTTCTTCGCTGAAGCGATGAACAACCCCTTCTACACAATGAACCTGAACTGGTATCCCTCCCTGGCCACTCTCAGAGAACCCGTCAGAGAAGGGCAGTTCCGGATAGGGCCGCACACCGACTTCGGCACCATCACCATCCTGGACCGAGAGCCTGGAATGGGCGGCCTGCAGGTCTACGGCCGCGACGGCCATTGGCGTGAACCTGCCTGTCGCGAAGACGCGCTCGTCATCAACATCGGCGACCTGCTCGCCTACTGGAGCGGGGGACGTTGGCGCTCCAGCCGTCATCGTGTCATCCCGCCTGCGGCTGCATCGCCCAACGAGGACCAGCTGTCCCTCATCTTCTTCCTGGTTGCTGCTCCTGCCGCCCAGATCACACCCGTCAGCCCTTCACTGGAGGGGTACTCCGAGCCAGTCGTGGCAGAGGATTTCCTCATGGAAAGGATTCGGCGGGTCTCGCAGACACCCGCCGGATAGATCACTTCAGAGGGGACTTCCCTCCGACGGCTGAGACTGCAGGCCGCGTGTGATTTAGGCTGTGGCCGCCGCTTAACGCTGAGGGATGACCATCAGCAGCCCTTTGAGGTATGTCCTCCTCCTGGCGATTTACAGGTACAGCACCCGCCCGAGATCGCCACTGTGGTCCACAGAACGGCTGAGCTGACGCTCCTCGCTGGGCTGAACCCTGCCGGCGCGCGAAGTCTGCCAGTACCGTCCCGGACACTTTGCGTATCACCTGTTCCCTGGGTCATGCATCGTCCCAGAAAACGCCGTCTCGCAAACAGGCAAGTCAGCTCAGTGGTTGAGAGAAGAACCCACATGAACCATCAGAACCACATCCGTGTCGAGAAAGGTTACGCCGCCCCGGAGGAGTTAGCCGCTCTCATCACAGCCCTCCTCGCTCTCGCATCCGGCAAATGCCGCAGAACGGTCAGCCCGCCGCCCCGCTCTACAGCCCGCTGGTGCAGCCCCGACTTTTACTCCCCTCACAGCTGGCGGAGCTGACCCAGATGCGTGCCAGACTCAGCGGATGATCGACTCGGCGACCACCCCACCGTGCACAGAATGTGTGAGCCGCCGCATAACGCTGCGGCTGACGGAGCTCCGACGCTCATGAGGTGCGTAGATCCCTGCCCGCACTTGACCGAACCGCAGCCAGGTTCGGAAGCTCACGGCCTATCTGTAAGCCCAACGCGGCTCATTTGTCGACATTTCCATGGTTGTGGAAATATTCGGGCTGGGCGCTGCCGCCCGAGTTGGCACAGCCGGAATGTTCGCCGCAGCCAGTGCCAATAGTGTCCGTCCCAGAGCATGTCACATCTCCGTCACACTGCCGGGAAATACCACTGTCCGCACCAAGCATCTGCAAGAGGTGAATAGGCATCGGTCGCCCTTTCTTCAGGTCTATAGTTCAGGCTGCACTGAGGCCAATCTCACTGGATCGGTCCCCGCGGCAGTGAACCTCAGTTCACCATGGTGAGATGGGGATAGCACTGAGTAACAGTTGCCTAACGAGCTCGTGCACGGTAGGCGGTGAGGCGTCGAGCCACGGATGGTCGATCATGGTGGGGTGGTGGGGACCGTGACTCGTGCAGCGATCGTC
>NZ_JBHTSA010000201.1:0-8157 GCF_042795405.1 Streptomyces sp. NPDC056480
GGGCCCTTCTCGTCTGTACGTGGTCGCGCTACGGCAGCTGCGCCGCCCGCGCCTCCCGGCTCTCACGCCGGTTGCCGCGGAAGGTGTTCACCCGACGGGCCGTCGCGAAGAGGGGGATCACGGCGCCCATCACGACCTGGAGCGCGCATCCGGTCTGGAGCAGGAACTGTCCGCCCGGAGCGTCGAAGGCCCAGGCCGCCAGCATGCCCATCGCGCCGACGATCCAGCTGAGCATCGCCACCGCGAGGACGCCCCGCGGCTTGGGGTACTCGACCCGGCTCACCATCAGCCAGGCGACACCGATGATCGCGAGCAGCGTCGGGATGAACGGCAGCTCCAGGAGCACGATCGAGACCACTGTCAGCGCGCCGAAGGGGCTCGGCATGCCCTGGAACATGCCGTCCTTCATGGTCACGCAGGAGAATCTCGCCAGCCGCAGCACCACCGCGAGCAGCACCACGATCGCGGCGACCGCCGAGACCTTCTGCTGCGCGCCGGGCGTGACCATGCCGTACACGAGTACGAAGTAGGCCGGGGCCAGACCGAAGCTGATCAGGTCCGAGAGGTTGTCGAGCTCGGCGCCCATCGGGGAGGAGCGCAGCTTGCGCGCCACGATGCCGTCGAACAGGTCGAAGATCGCCGCGGCCAGCATGAGGATGACGGCGGTGGCGGCGCTGTTGCGCGCCATGCCGGTCTCCGTGCTGCCCGTGAGGTGCGGGATGAGGATGCCCGTGGTGGTGAAGTACACCGCCATGAATCCACACGTGGCGTTACCGAGCGTGAGGGCGTCCGCTATGGACAGCCTCAACGACAGCGGCATCTCCTCGGCCTCTTCGGACCCTTCCGTGTCGGTGCCGGCGACCCAGTCGGCGGCCCGTGTGTCGGGATCAATCACGGTCAATGCGAGTCACCCCCGCTGTGGTGGCCTGGCCGACCTCGACGGCGACCTCGACACCCTCGGGGAGGTAGATGTCGACGCGCGAGCCGAAGCGGATCAGACCGATGCGGTCACCCTGCTCGACCTTGGTCCCCTGCGGGATGTACGGCACGATGCGCCGGGCGACGGCGCCCGCGATCTGCACCATCTCGATGTCGCCGAGCTCGGTGTCGAAGTGCCAGACAACGCGCTCGTTGTTCTCGCTCTCCTTGTTGAACGCCGGGACGAACCCGCCGGGAACGTGCTCCACGGACGTCACGGTGCCGGCCAGCGGCGCGCGGTTGACGTGGACGTTCAGCGGGCTCATGAAGATGGCGACCCGGGTGCGCCCGTCCTTCCACGGCATGATGCTCTGCACCACACCGTCGGCGGGGGAGATGACCCGGCCCTGAGCGATCTCACGCTCGGGGTCGCGGAAGAACCACAGCATGCCGGCCGCGAGCGCGGTGGTCGGCACGGCGATGGCCGCGGCCCGCCTCGACTTGCGCGCGCGCACGAGGCTGAGCGCCGCGGTGGCGACGGTCGGCAGAAGCCACGGCGATGCTCCGCGCGCAATGCGTACGCCCGTGAGGCTGTCGCGGTGTGCAGAGGTTTGGCTGTGGGGCATGGATGACCTTCGTAGCGGATGATGCCGCACTGGCAACGGGGGACGGCGGCTTTCCCTCGATGCTATCGGTTGCGGGGCGCAACTGGGTAAGCCAGGAACCGAGTCGACGGCCGGAAGACGAACACAGGGTGTGATCTTCTTCGCGGCCGAAACGACTCAAAACCGACAATCAACCCTGGAATCGGTACTCCTCGAGCAGCCGACGACCAATGATCATTTTCTGGATCTCGGCGGTACCTTCACCGATGAGCAGCATCGGCGCCTCGCGGTAGAGGCGCTCGATCTCGTACTCCTTGGAGAACCCGTAGCCGCCGTGAATGCGGAAGGCATCCTCGACGACCTCCTTGCAGTACTCGGAGGCGAGGTACTTCGCCATCCCTGCTTCGAGGTCGTTTCGTTCCCCGGAGTCCTTTTTGCGTGCTGCATTCACCATCATCGCATGAGCGGCCTCGACCTTGGTAGCCATCTCGGCCAGCTTGAACTGAATCGCCTGGTGCTGAGCGATCGCCTTGCCGAAAGTGTGACGTTGCTGGGCATACGAGACACCGAGCTCGAAGGCACGCTGAGCGACGCCGCAGCCACGGGCCGCCACGTTCACCCGGCCGACCTCGACGCCGTCCATCATTTGGTAAAACCCTCGGCCGGTGACCCCGCCGAGGACCCGATTGGCCGGAATGCGCAGTCCGTCCATGATGAGCTCGGTGGTGTCGACGCCCTTGTAACCCATCTTGTCGATCTTCCCGGGGATGGTGAGGCCGGGGCGGACCTCTCCGAAGCCGGGCTCCTTCTCGACGAGGAAGGTCGTCATCGACTTGTGGGGGGCGGTGCCCTCCGGGTGTCCTTCGTCACTTCGGACGAGAACGGCGACCAGCGTTGACGTTCCGCCGTTGGTCAGCCACATCTTCTGGCCGTTCAGGACGTACTCGTCGCCGTCCTTGACCGCCTTCGACGTGATCGCCGACACGTCCGAGCCGAGGCCCGGCTCCGACATCGAGAACGCGCCACGCGTCTCGCCGGCCGCCATCCGCGGAAGGAAGTAGTCCTTCTGCTCCTGGGTGCCGTGCTGCTTCAGCATGTACGCCACGATGAAGTGCGTGTTGATGATGCCGGAGACCGACATCCAGCCACGCGCGATCTCCTCCACGCACAGCGCGTAGGTGAGGAGCGACTCACCCAGACCCCCGTACTCCTCGGGGATCATCAGACCGAAGAGGCCGAGCTCCTTGAGCCCGTCGACGATCTGCTGGGGGTACTCGTCGCGGTGCTCCAGCTCGGTGGCGACCGGGATGATCTCCTTGTCGACGAACTCCCGGACGGTCTTGAGGATCTCCTGCTGGACGTCCGTGAGCCCGGCGGTCTGGGCGAGTCGGGCCATGGCTACTTCTCCGTCTTCTTGGCGGGCTCGATCAGCTCGGGGCGGCCGGGCTGCTCGCCGCCGCGCTCCTTGATGTACGTCTCGGTGGGGACCATCACCTTGCGGCGGAAGACGCACACGAGGGTGCCGTCCTGCTTGTAGCCCTTGGTCTCGACGTAGACGATGCCGCGGTCGTTCTTCGACTTCGACGGGGTCTTGTCGAGGACCGTGGTCTCGCCGTAGATCGTGTCGCCGTGGAAGGTCGGCGCCACGTGCCGCAGCGACTCGATCTCCAGGTTGGCGATGGCCTTGCCGGAGACGTCCGGCACGGACATGCCGAGCAGCAGCGAGTAGATGTAGTTGCCCACGACGACGTTCCTGCCGAAATCCGTCGTGTTCTCGGCGTAGTTCACATCCATGTGCAGCGGATGGTGGTTCATCGTCAGCAGACAGAAGAGGTGGTCGTCGTACTCGGTGACGGTCTTTCCGGGCCAGTGCTTGTACACGGCACCGACTTCGAACTCTTCGTAGGTGCGGCCGAACTGCATGGTGCTACGCCTCCGGGATCTCGAACTTGCTGGTGCGCTGCATGCCGGCGGCGCGGCCCTTGCCGGAGATGACCAGGGCCATCTTGCGGGAGGCCTCGTCGATCATCTCGTCGCCGAGCATCGCGGAGCCCTTCTTCCCGCCGGCCTCGGACGTGTAGTAGTCGTACGCGTCGAGGATCAGCTCGGCGTGGTCGTAGTCCTCCTGCGAGGGCGAGAAGATCTCGTTCGCGGCGGCGACCTGGTCCGGGTGCAGCACCCACTTGCCGTCGAAACCGAGGGCGGCGGCGCGCCGCGCGACGGCCTTGTAACCCTCCTGGTTGCGGATCTGGAGGTAGGGGCCGTCGATCGCCTGGAGGTTGTTGGCGCGGGCGGCCATCAGGATGCTCATCAGGATGTGGTGGTACGCGTCCGCCGGGTAGCCGGGCGGCTGCTCGCCCACGACCAGCGACTTCATGTTGATGGAGGCCATGAAGTCGGCCGGGCCGAAGATGATCGTCTCGACGCGCTGGGAGGCCTGCGCGATCGCGTTGACGTTGTTCAGGCCCTGGGCGTTCTCGATCTGCGCCTCGATGCCGATCTTGCCGACCTCGAAGCCCATCGTCTTCTCGATCTGGGTCAGCAGGAGGTCGAGCGCCACGATCTGCTGGGCGTCCTGGACCTTCGGCAGCATGATGCAGTCGAGGTTCTGGCCGGCGCCCTCGACGACGGTGACGACGTCACGGTACGTCCAGTGGGTCGTCCAGTCGTTGACGCGGACGACCCGGGTCTTGCCGGTCCAGTCGCCCTCGTTCAGGAACTTCACGATGGTGTGCCGGGCCTCGGGCTTGGCCAGCGGGGCGCACGCGTCCTCCAGGTCCAGGAAGACCTGGTCGGCGGCGAGGCCCTGGGCCTTCTCCAGGAAGCGCGGGTTGGAACCGGGGACCGCCAGGCAGGAGCGGCGCGGACGCAGGCGGTTCACGGGGCTGGTCATGCGGGGACCTCCGTACTTTCAAGGGGGTGGAGCTTGTTCGCTGTCCGGATCTCGTCGACGATACGTCCGATGATCTCCGTGATGCCGAAGTCCTTCGGTGTGAAGACGGCGGCCACACCCGCACGCTTCAGTTCTGCGGCGTCGGCGTTCGGGATGATCCCGCCGACGATGACGGGCACGTCGGCCGCGCCCGCCTCGCGGAGGCGGTCGAGGACGTCCGGGACCAGCTCGGCGTGCGAGCCGGAGAGGATCGACAGGCCCACGCAGTGCACGTCCTCCGCGAGGGCCGCGTTCACGATCTGCTCGGGCGTCAGCCGGATGCCCTGGTAGACCACCTCGAAGCCGGCGTCACGCGCGCGGACGGCGATCTGCTCGGCCCCGTTGGAGTGCCCGTCCAGGCCCGGCTTGCCGACGAGCAGCCGCAGCCGCCCGACGCCCATCTCCTCGGCGGTCCGCGCCACCTTGTCCCGTACCAGGGCCAGCGGCGTGCCGGCCTCGGCCGTCACCGCGACCGGGGCGGAGGACACGCCGGTCGGGGCGCGGAACTCGCCGAAGACGTCCCGCAGCGCCCAGGACCACTCCCCGGTCGTGACGCCCGCACGCGCGCACTCCAGGGTGGCGGCGAAGAGGTTGCCGTCACCGGCAGCCGTCGCCTTCAGCGTCGCCAGGGATTCCTGGGCGCGGGTCTCGTCGCGGTTGTCGCGCCACTCGTGGAGGGCCGCGACCACCCGCGCCTCGTTCGCCGGGTCCACCGTCATGATGGCGGTGTCCAGGTCGGCGGTGAGGGGGTTCTCCTCGGTCGCCTGGAAGATGTTGACGCCGATGATCTTCTCGTCGCCGGCCTCGATCCGGGCGCGCCGCTCGGCGTGCGAGGAGACGAGCTGCGACTTGAGGTAGCCGGACTCGACGGCGGCCATCGCGCCGCCCATCTCCTGGATCCGGTCGATCTCGGCCAGGCACTCCTCGACGAGCGAGTCGACCTTGGCCTCGATGACGTGCGAGCCGGCGAAGATGTCCTCGTACTCCAGGAGGTCGGACTCGTGGGCGAGGACCTGCTGGATGCGGAGCGACCACTGCTGGTCCCACGGCCGGGGCAGACCGAGCGCCTCGTTCCAGGCGGGCAGCTGCACGGCACGCGCGCGGGCGTCCTTGGAGAGGGTGACGGCCAGCATCTCCAGGACGATCCGCTGGACGTTGTTCTCGGGCTGGGCCTCGGTCAGACCGAGCGAGTTGACCTGCACGCCGTAGCGGAACCGGCGCTGCTTCTCGTTCTCGATGCCGTACCGCTCGCGGGTGACCTTGTCCCAGATGCGGCCGAAGGCGCGCATCTTGCACATCTCCTCGATGAAGCGGACGCCCGCGTTCACGAAGAAGGAGATGCGGGCGACGACCTCGCCCTTGCGGTCCTCCGGCACCTGGCCCGAGGCGAACACCGCGTCGAGCACGGCGATCGCGGTGGACATCGCGTACGAGATCTCCTGGACCGGGGTGGCCCCGGCCTCCTGCAGGTGGTAGCTGCAGATGTTGATCGGGTTCCACTTCGGGATGTTGTTCACCGTGTAGGTGATCATGTCCGTCGTGAGGCGGAGGGAGGGGCCGGGCGGGAAGACGTGCGTCCCGCGCGACAGGTACTCCTTCACGATGTCGTTCTGGGTGGTGCCCTGGAGCCGGGTGACATCGGCACCCTGCTCCTCGGCTACCACCTGGTAGAGCGCCAGGAGCCACATCGCCGTGGCGTTGATGGTCATCGAGGTGTTCATCTGGTCCAGGGGGATGTCCTGGAACAGCCGCCGCATGTCACCGAGGTGCGAGACGGGGACGCCGACCCGGCCGACCTCGCCGCGGGCGAGGATGTGGTCGGGGTCGTAGCCCGTCTGCGTCGGCAGGTCGAACGCGACCGAGAGGCCGGTCTGACCCTTGGCGAGGTTGCGCCGGTACAGCTCGTTGGACGCCTCGGCGGTCGAGTGACCGGCGTACGTCCGCATGAGCCACGGCCGGTCCTTCTGGCGCTCAGTCATCTATGGTCCCGGGCTCAGATGTTGCGGAAGCGGTTGATGGCGTCGATGTGCTGGGCGCGCAGTTCCGGGTTGCGGACGCCGAGGCCCTCCTCGGGCGCGAGCGCGAGGACGCCGACCTTGCCCTGGTGCAGGTTGCGGTGGACGTCGTAGGCGGCCTGGCCGGTGTCCTCCAGGGAGTAGACCTTCGACAGGGTGGGGTGGATCTTGCCCTTGGCGATCAGGCGGTTGGCCTCCCACGCCTCGCGGTAGTTGGCGAAGTGCGAGCCGATGATGCGCTTGAGCGACATCCACAGGTAGCGGTTGTCGTACTCGTGCATGTAGCCGGAGGTGGAGGCGCAGGTGGTGATGGTGCCGCCCTTGCGGGTGACGTAGACGCTCGCGCCGAAGGTCTCGCGGCCCGGGTGCTCGAAGACGATGTCGATGTCCTCGCCGCCGGTGAGCTCGCGGATGCGCTTGCCGAAGCGCTTCCACTCCTTGGGGTCCTGGGTGTGCTCGTCCTTCCAGAACTTGTAGCCCTCGGCGTTGCGGTCGATGACCGCCTCGGCGCCCATCGCCCGGCAGATGTCGGCCTTCTCGGGGGAGGAGACGACACAGATCGGGTTGGCGCCGCCGGCCAGGGCGAACTGCGTGGCGTACGAGCCGAGTCCACCGCTCGCGCCCCAGATGAGGACGTTGTCGCCCTGCTTCATCCCGGCGCCGTTGCGGGAGACCAGCTGGCGGTACGCGGTGGAGTTGACGAGGCCCGGGGACGCCGCCTCCTCCCAGCTCAGGTGGTCGGGCTTCGGCATCAGCTGGTTCGACTTGACCAGCGCGATCTCCGCGAGGCCGCCGAAGTTGGTCTCGAAGCCCCAGATGCGCTGCTCGGGGTCGAGCATCGTGTCGTTGTGGCCGTCCGAGGACTCCAGCTCGACCGAGAGGCAGTGCGCGACGACCTCGTCGCCGGGCTTCCACGAGTTCACGCCGGGTCCGGTGCGGAGCACGACGCCCGCGAGGTCGGAGCCGATGACGTGGTACGGCAGGTCGTGGCGCTTGCTGAGGTCGCTGAGCCGGCCGTAGCGCTCCAGGAAACCGAAGGTGGAGACGGGCTCGAAGATCGAGGTCCAGACCGAGTTGTAGTTCACGGAGCTGGCCATGACCGCGACGAGGGCCTCGCCCGGGCCGAGCTCGGGCACCGGCACGTTGTCGAGGTGCAGCGACTTGCGCGGGTCCTTGTCGCGGCTGGCGAGCCCGGCGAACATCTCCGCCTCGTCCTTGTGGACGGTGATGGCGCGGTACGACTCGGGGAGCGGGATGTTCGCGAAGTCGGCGGACGTGGAGTCCGAGGACTGGATCGCGTCCAGGATGTCCTTCACGGGGTTGCCTCCGGCGGTGCGGCGTCCTGAGGGGGGACGCGCTGAGGGTTACGTCTGGGGCTGCTGCTGTGGAGGTGTGCCGTCGGTTCGGCGGGGTGGTGCGGGCTGCGCCTGGTGGGCGCGGTGGGTGCCTGTGACGCAGGCGTCCGGGCGCACGTTCACGATCGCTTGTGGGGACAGCCGGCGCACGAGGAGACCTCTGCGCGCCGGCCGCCCGGACACCTTCAACGTATGGCACGCCGTGTCACGTGACAAGGCACTGCGTGCCAACAATTTCACTCATATGCAATCTGCCGGTCACATGTGAGCGATGATCGATCGAATCGCAGGTCAAAACGGGCGAAGGCCGCCCCGAGAGGGGCGGCCTTCGC
>NZ_JBHTSA010000202.1:0-7950 GCF_042795405.1 Streptomyces sp. NPDC056480
GCCCCGGAGGGGGCGGGCACACGGCCCTCGCCGTTCCGCAACTCCTGCCCGACTCGAAAAGTCGAGCGAACCACCCCAGACTGGGGCAGAGCGTGATGCTTCTGCTGCTGACGGGGAGGAGGTACGGGCATGCGTGCGCTACGTCACGGGTTCGGCGCGTTCGTCTCCGTCGCCGTACTGCTCACCGGGATCGCCGTCGCCGCCGAGGTACGGGCCGCACCGGCCCCGGCCGAGGAACCCCCCGCCACCGCCCCCGCGGCCGGGGAGCCGGAGGACTTCGGCGCCTCCTGCGGCACCGTCGTCCAGGGCTCGACCGTCACCGCCCACTGCCGGAACCCGTACCCCCGCACCGACCGGGTCCGGCTCCACGTCGAGTGCGAGCGCTGGTGGGACATCGACTCCGACAGCGCCCCCGTGGAGGTCGGCCCGGCCGACTACGGCGAACTCACCGGCCGCTGCTGGAAGGAGGTCCGGTCCGCCTGGGTCACTCACCAGCCGGCGGACCAGGCTCCCGATCCGACTCCGGTACGGGGCTCCTGAGGCACATGTAGGGGTAGCCGGCCGCCTCCGCGCCGGCCCGTTCGGCCTGGCCCTCCCGGATCGCGTCCACCAGCCGCGCGTGGTCCATCCGGTTCTCCGGCCGCAGCTCCTGACCGACGTCGTCGCGCAGCCACTCGCGCAGCAGGTCGCCCAGGTCCGCGTAGAGCTCGGTGAGCACCTCGTTGCCCGAGGCGGCGACGACCGCGTGGTGGAAGGTCGCGTCGGCGGTCACGAACCGCTCCGCGTCACCGGACTCCCACGCCTCCTCCCGTCGTACGAGCAGGGTGTCGAGCTGCTTCAGATCCCGCTCGGTGCGCCGCGCTGCCGCGAGCCGCGCCGCGGCGGACTCCAGGGTGGAGCGCAGCTCGGCGACGTGCCGGGGGTCGGAGCCGGCGAAGCGGCGGTGCATGACGCCCGCCAGCTCGCTGGTGGCGATGACGTACGTCCCGGAGCCCTGACGGATGTCGAGGAGCCCGTTGTGCGCGAGCGCCCGCACCGCCTCGCGCACGGTGTTGCGGGCCACGCCCAGCTGCTCGACCAGCTCGGGTTCGGTCGGGATGCGTGAACCCACCGGCCACTCGCCGGAGGTGATCTGGTTCCGCAGCTCGGCGATCACCTGATCGGAGAGGCCTGCGCGCCGGGGGTGGCCGAGGGCCATGGAGCACCTTCCCATTCGTTCGGGTCGCCCAAGTCGTTCGGGATTGGACAACCAATCATCCCATGATTCTATGATGGCCTCATGCCTGACGAGCCGAAGACCCTCGACCCCGCCGCACGACCGGCCACGACCACCGTTCCGGCGGCCACCACGACCCCGCCCGGAGCCGCCGTCGCCGGCGATTCTCCCGCACGGGCGCGCGCGCAGCGGTGGACCCTCGGCCTCGTCACCGTCGGACTGGTCCTCGCCGCGCTGAACCTGCGCCCCGCCATCACCAGCCTCGGCGCCCTCCTCGAAGAGGTCAGCGCGGACCTCCACATGAGCGGCACCGTCGCCGGCGTCCTCACCTCCGTACCCCCGCTCTGCTTCGCGATCTTCGGCATCACGGCCCCGCGCCTCGCCCGCCGCTTCGGCCCCGCCGCCGTCGTCTGCGCGGGCATGGCCGCGATCTTCACCGGCCTCCTCCTGCGCCCCTTCGCCGGCGGCACCGTCGGATTCCTCGCCGCCAGCGCCCTCGCCCTCATGGGCATCGCCGTCAGCAACGTCCTGATGCCGGTCATCGTCAAGCGGTACTTCCCCGACCGCATCGGCAGCATGACCGGCCTCTACTCCATGGCCCTCGCCCTCGGCACCTCCGTCGCCGCGGCCGCGACCGTCCCCATGACCGCCGCCCTCGGCGGCGACTGGCGCATCGGACTCGGCGTCTGGGCCGCCATCGCCGCACTGGCCGTCCTGCCCTGGATCCCGCTCGTCCGCGACCGGGACCGCGCCCCCCGGGAGGCCAGGACCGCCACCGCCGTGACGGAGACCGCCGCCCCGCGCATCACCCGCAGCCGCACCGCCTGGGCCCTCGGCTGCTACTTCGGCCTCCAGGCCACCGGCGCCTACATCACCATGGGCTGGATGCCGCAGATCTTCCGCGACGCCGGCGTCCCCGCCTCCACCGCGGGCGTGCTCCTCGCCGTCACCATGGTCATGGGCGTCCCGCTGGCCTTCGTGATCCCCCGGCTCGCCACCCGCATGAAGAACCAGGGCCCGATCGTCGTCGCCCTCGGCCTCTGCGGCCTCGCCGGCTACACCGGCCTCTTCCTCGCCCCCGCCGCCGGCGCCTGGGTCTGGGCGCTGCTCCTCGGCGTCTCCAACTGCTCCTTCCCGCTCGCCCTCACAATGATCGGCATGCGCTCGCGCACTGGCGCCGGAGTCGTCCGCCTCTCCGCCTTCGCACAGAGCGTCGGCTACCTCATCTCCATCCCCGGCCCCCTCCTCGTGGGCGTGCTCTACCAGCACAGCGGCGGCTGGGGACTGCCGATCGTCCTGATGGGCGGGCTCATGGTGCCGCAGATGATCGTCGGAACCCTGGCGGGCAGGGACCGGACGGTCGAGGACGAATCCTGAGATGCGAGACTGTCGGCATGCCAGTTCTCGAACCCAATCCCCCGAACGGCCAGAAGAAGCTGCTCATCGTCTTCGGCGCGATGATCGGCATCACGGTCGTCATCGGCCTCATCGCCTCGTTCGCCTCCCCGTGACGCCCGCTCACCACGCCCGCGGTGGGGATAACCCCCGCATCCCCTAGGGGGCGGGACTCAGGGTGAAGTGGGTGGATCACCGGATGGGCCGAGGGGCCCGCGATCCCTAGGTTGGAGACAACAGGGAAAGCGGAGTTCTCACCCACGGAGGCGGCCATGTCGGCCCACACGTCCACCCGCGTCCGTCCCGAGGCGACCGGTGTCGACACCCGGCTGCCCTGGTGGGCGCTCGCCCTCCCGGCGGTCGCGTTCACCGCCCTCCTGATGCTGATGACCGGGCCCGGTGAGGCACACGCGGCGGTCGGCGACCCGGGGGTCGGAGGGTTCCTTGAGCGGGTCCTGCAAACGCTCTCTCTCTGAGTCGGCGCGCGCCGTTTCGTGCGAAGCTGAGGACCATGAGCGTCGACACACCCCGCAGGATCGTGCTGCTCCGACACGCTAAGGCGGACTGGAACCAGGAGTCCGACCACGAGCGCCCCCTCGCCGAGCGAGGCCGCACGGACGCCCCCGTCGCGGGCCGCCGGCTCGCCGAGACCGGCATCGCCTTCGACCTGGCCCTCTGCTCCACCGCCACCAGGACCCGCGAGACCTGGAAGCTGGCCGTGCAGGCCCTCCCCGAGCGCCCGAAGACCGTCTACGAGGACCGGCTGTACGAGGCCTCGCTCGGCGAGCTCATCGCCCTGCTCAACGAGACCTCGGAGGACGTGTCCGACCTCCTGGTCATCGGCCACAACCCCGGGATGCACGCCCTCGCCGACGCCCTCGCGGGCGAGTCCGAGGGCGACGTGCTGCCCCGGATGAACCGCAGCGGCTTCCCGACCTCCGCCTTCGCCGTCCTCACCTTCAACGGCTCGTGGAAGTCCCTGGAACACGGTGCCGGGCGTCTCGTCGACTTCTGGACCCCGCACGCCTGACCGGCCCGCCCGCCACCGGCCCGTACGCCTGAGCCGCCGACCCGCGGCCGAGCCGTACACCTCAGCCGTGCGTCGCAGCCGTACGCCTGAGCAGTACGTCTCAGCCGTACGCCTCAGCCGCGGGCCGGCGCCGTAGCCGAACCCGCAGCCGATGCCTATGCCGTACGGAGAAGGGCCCGGCCGTCACTCGACGACCGGGCCCTTCCACGTCCGAGGTCACCCGCGGCTCAGTGCAGCAGGTCCTCCTCGCCGCCGTCGGCGGCCTCGACCTCTTCGCGGGTGATCCCCAGCAGATACAGCACCGTGTCCAGGAACGGCACGTTCACCGCCGTGTGCGCGGCCTCGCGCACCACCGGCTTCGCGTTGAACGCCACGCCGAGACCGGCCGCGTTCAGCATGTCCAGGTCGTTCGCCCCGTCGCCGATCGCCACGGTCTGCGCCAGCGGCACACCCGCCTCCGCCGCGAACCGGCGCAGCAGCCGCGCCTTGCCCGCCCGGTCCACGATCTCGCCGGTCACCCGCCCGGTCAGCCTGCCGTCCACGATCTCCAGGGTGTTGGCCGAGGCGAAGTCGAGCCCGAGCCGCTCCTTCAGATCATCCGTGACCTGCGTGAACCCGCCCGAGACGACACCCACCTGGTAGCCGAGCCGCTTGAGCGTACGGATCAGGGTCCGCGCCCCGGGCGTCATCCGCACCTCGGCACGGACCTTGTCGACCACCGAGGCGTCGAGCCCGGCGAGCAGCTCCACGCGCGCGTGCAGCGACTGCTCGAAGTCCAGCTCCCCGCGCATCGCCGCGGCCGTCACCTCGGCGACCTTGTCCTCGCACCCGGCGTGCGCCGCGAAGAGCTCGATCACCTCGTCCTGGATCAGCGTCGAGTCGACGTCCATCACGACGAGCCGCTGGGCCCGCCGGTGCAGCCCGGCGGAGACCACGGCCACATCGACCCCGATGGTGTGGGCCTGGGTGGCGAGGGAGGTCCGCAAGGGCTCCGTCTCACAGCCGGACACGGCGAACTCGACGGCCGTGACCGGGTACTTCGCCAGCCGGAAGATGCGGTCGATGTTGCCGCCGGCCTCCGCGATCCTGGCCGCTATGGCCGCCGTCTGCTCCGCCGTCAGCGGGTTGCCCAGCACGGTGACGTGCGAGCGCCCCTCACCCCGGGGACGGTTGTCGCCCGTACCCGAGATGATCTCGGCCTGGAGTTTCAGCGACTCGGCCCAGCTGTGCACGGTCGCGCGGAGCTCGCCCTGCGAGACGACGGTCGGCTCGGTGACGAGCGCGCACAGGACGAGGCGGCCGCGGGAGACGACCTGCTCGATGTCCACGACGTCGACGGAGTAGGCGGCGAGGGTGTCGAAGAGTCCCGCGGTGATCCCGGGACGGTCCTTCCCGAAGATCTTGACGAGAAGGGTGGGAACGTCTGAGGTCTGCGATGCGCTCATGGTGCTTCCACCGTATCGGGCACCACGTGCCACCCGACCCCCCGTCCCGCCCAGCGGACACCCGAGTGGGCGCGCCCTTGATCCCCGAGGCGTCGGGGGAGAGCCTGCGCCGGGTCTTCACGCGGCCCGACTTTCGGAGAGGGGACCGGGCCTGAAATAGTTCCCCAGGATGATTCGCATCCCTGGACTCCCCGCGACGGGGGTACATCGGGGGACAAGTAGTGGGGCATGGAGTGCCAGAACTCGTACTGGAATTGAACGGAAGGACCTGGACGCTCGATCCGTCCAGGTCGTACACCCTGGGCCGCGACCCGCAGGGCGACCTGGTCATCGACGACGCCAGGGTCTCGTGGCGCCACGCCACCATCAGCTGGGGCGGCCGGAGTTGGGTCATCGAGGACCACGGCTCGACCAACGGCACGTTCCTGCAGGGGCAGCGGATCCACCAGGTGGAGATCGGGCCCGGCTCGGCCGTCCACCTCGGCAACGCCACCGACGGCCCGCGGCTGAATCTCGCCGCCGCCGGCGCCCCGGCCCACCAGCAGGCCCCGGCGGCCCATCAGCAGCCGGCCGCGGCCCAGGCGCCGGCCCACCAGGTCCCCGCCCACCAGGCCGCGGAGCAGGCCGCCCAGGCCGAGTGGATCACGCACCAGGCCCCGCCGCAGCAGGGTCAGCAGCAGGTCCCGCAGCACAACTGGCAGCAGCAGGGCCCGCCGCCCGTGCACCCGCAGGCCGCCCGGCAGCAGGTCCCGCACCAGCAGGGACACGGCGGCCCCGGCGCCGCCGGGGCATCGGCGGCCTACGCCGACCGCAGCCCCACCACGTTCCACCAGCTGGCCCTCGGCCACGTCATGCGCATCGGCCGTGCCCTCGAGAACGAACTGGTCGTCTCCGACCTCCAGGTCTCCCGGCACCACGCCGAGTTCCACGCGACGCCCGACGGACGCTTCGAGATCCGCGACCTCGGCTCGCACAACGGCACGTACGTCAACGGTCAGCCGATCACCAAGGGCGGCTCCGCCCTCCTCGGCCCCCAGGACATCGTCGGCGTCGGCCACTCGACCTTCCGGCTCGTCGGCGGCCAGCTCGAGGAGTTCGTCGACACCGGCTCCGTCTCCTTCTCGGCCCGCCACCTCACGGTCACGGTCGACGGCGGCAAGCAGATCCTGAAGGACGTCTCCTTCGGCGTCCCGGAGAAGTCGCTGATCGGCGTCATCGGCCCGTCCGGCTCCGGAAAGTCCACGCTGCTCAAGGCGCTGACCGGCTACCGCCCGGCCAACGAGGGCGACGTCCTCTACGACAACCGAAGCCTCTACAAGCAGTTCGCCGAACTGCGCCAGCGCATCGGTCTGGTCCCGCAGGACGACATCCTGCACAAGGAGCTGACCGTCCAGAAGGCGCTGCGCTACGCCGCCAAGCTCCGCTTCCCCGGCGACACCGCCACGGCCGAGCGCGAGGCCCGCATCGGCGAGGTGCTGCGCGAGCTCAAGCTCGACATCCACAAGGAGAAGAAGGTCACCTCCCTCTCCGGTGGTCAGCGCAAGCGCGTGTCGGTCGCCCTGGAGCTCCTCACCAAGCCGTCGCTGATCTTCCTGGACGAGCCCACCTCGGGCCTCGACCCGGGCATGGACCGCGATGTCATGCAGCTGCTCCGCGGCCTCGCCGACGACGGCCGCACGGTCCTCGTCGTCACCCACTCGGTGGCCGAGCTGGGCCTCTGCGACAAGCTGCTCGTCATGGCCCCCGGCGGCTCGGTGGCGTACTTCGGCCCGCCGGACGAGGCGCTGAACTTCTTCGGCTACTCCACCTGGGCCGACGTCTTCTCCGCCTTCGAGAACTACCGCGACTACGACTGGGCGGGCCGCTGGAAGGGCTCGCAGCACTACCAGCTGTACGCCGCGGACATCGACGCCGTCGCCGCGCAGCCCGTCCAGATGCCGCAGCAGGCGATGTCCAGGCCGCCGAAGCCGCAGGGCTGGGGCTCCCAGCTGTGGACGCTGATCCGCCGCTACGTCTCCGTGATCGCCTCCGACGTGGGCTTCATGGCGCTGATGGTGATCCTGCCGGCCGTCCTCGGCGCGGTGTCCGTCGTCATCCCCGCCGACTTCGGCCTCGGCAAGCCCACGCCCCCGTCCCGGTTCAACGGCGACGCCGGCACGATCATGCTGATCCTCGCGGTCGGCATGTGCTTCAGCGGCGCGGCCAACTCGGTCCGTGAGCTGATCAAGGAACGGGTCATCTACGAGCGCGAGCGTGCCGTCGGCCTGTCCCGCTCCGCGTACCTGATGTCCAAGGTCATCGTCCTCGGCCTGATCACGGCCTTCCAGGGCGTGATCATCTGCGCCATCGGCTTCTCCACGCGCGCGCTGCCCGAAGAGGGCCTGCTCATGCCGCCGGCCGTCGAGCTGTGCATCCAGGTCATCGGGCTCGGCCTGACCTCGATGATGGTCGGCCTGGTCATCTCCGCGCTGGTGAAGACCGCCGAGAAGACCATGCCGCTGCTCGTCATGTTCGCGATCATCCAGGTCGTGTTCACCGGCATCCTCTTCCAGGTGTACGACTCGCCCGGCCTGGAGCAGTTCGCCTGGCTCATGCCGTCCCGCTGGGGCATCGCCGGCGCCGGCGCCACCCTGGACCTGGCGCACCTGATGCCGCCGTGGGACCACAAGGACCCCACGAACACCGACCCGCTGTGGGAGCACACGGTCGGCCAGTGGAGCCTCAACCTCGGCATCCAGCTGTTCATGGCGGCCCTCTGCTGCGTCGCCGTGGCGCGGCTGCTGCGCCGCCACGAGCCCGAGGTCATGCGCAAGTGACCGACTGAGCGACCGGTACGCCGAAGGGCGGCACCCCCAGTGCGGGGG
>NZ_JBHTSA010000203.1:0-2682 GCF_042795405.1 Streptomyces sp. NPDC056480
GTGCTCGGCACCGCCCCATCGGCCGTCTGCTGTCGCTTGTCGGCTGCCGGCAGTCGGCCGTCAGCGTCGAATCGTCTTGGTGCGCATGAGGAACTCGGCGAGGTAGCCGTCGTGCGGCAGTCCGTGCGCCATCCAGGGTGTCGGATGGTCACCGATGTAGACGTTGGCGATGGTCGGCTCGGCCACCAGCTCGTCGATCAGGTCGGCGTCGGTGGTGACGGCGGTGAGGACGAGGGTGTCGCGCAGCGGCCGGATGCCGGCTTCGCGGTCCCACGGGGCGACCCACGCACAGGGGAAGCCCATCTCCATCCCGAGCTGTTCGGCGAACGGGCTGTCCAGCTGGTGCACCGCCGGCCGGAGCACCGCCGCACCGTCGCCGAGGTCGTCGATGATCCCGTCACCGCCGAGCCACGCCTTGGTGCCCGCCGCCCGATGCCGCAGATGGCCGTCCCACCGGCGGGCGAGACCGATGGGCTGCACGGGCAGGACCGCTCGTTCGTCCGTCGCGGGCAGGCTGGGCAGCGCGGCGAGGCGTTCGGCGATCGCCGCCGCCACGGGAGAGGGGTCGCCCTCGACGAGGACTCCGGTGGCGTTGACGCAACCGACTCCCCCGCCACTGCTGATCGACTCCACGAGGGTGTCGACGATCGGCTCCCAGTCGCTCTCGGCGGTGATGAGCACCTTGGAGCGGCCGGGCCCCTGTGGCAGAACGCGTCGGTCGCCCGCGTACTTGGCCACGACGTCCGCGCCTCCGTACACCATGCCCAGGTCGGCGTGGCGAAGGATGTCGTCGGCCACGTCGTGGTCGGTGGGCAGCAGCACGATCCCCTCGTCGCCGAATCCGGCCTCCCGCAGAGCCGTGATCAGGCGGTACGGGGTGAAGGGCTCACGACGGGAGGGGCGGACGGCGACGCGACAGCCGAGCGCGAGCGCGTCGAACCACCCCTGGTGCACCGCCGGGTGATTGCCCGCCGCGTGGACGGCGAACACCTCACCGCGCCGGGTCCACACCGCGGCGCCGTCCCGGGCCCGCGGATCGCGCCACGAGTCGACCGCGCCGGCCGGCCGCGCGTTCTCCACGCTGCGCCGGATCCGCTCGGCGCCCCGGGCGATCTCGTCGGTGGCCTGGCGCACCACCGTGATCGGCATCCCGGTGACCGTGCTGACGGTGTGCTGGTACTCCTGCGGTGTGAGTCCGGCGATCGTCTGCGTCGCGAAGGCCCGGCCCGCCCGTGCGAAGGCCTCGATCCGTGCGTCGAAGGGCAGCGCCGGCGCGCGGCGCAGGGCCTTCATCGCGCGGGTGACGTAGAGCGAGGGGGCGAGGCTCAGTGTCGCGACCTGGTTGCCTGCGAAGTCTCCGAGGGTCTGTTGGCGCCGGGACCGATAGGGACCGCCGGGACCGAGAACGTCCAGGGACAGCATCAGTACACGCCCTCGACCACGGCCGTGTCGCCGAAGGACGCCACCGGTGCGACGTCCGCGACGGCATCGCCGAAGCCGCCGTCCACCGGTGCGATCCGCGTCGCGTAGTCGCGCTCGACGTTGTTGACCAGCAGGGCGCTCCGGCTCATGTGGTGGACGACGATCTGCCCGCGCTCCCCGTACGGAACGACCTCGCCGGTGCCGGGGTCGATCACCCGGAACGTGGTGTACGGCGCGAAGGAGTCGAACACGCAGGGCTCGTCGTCGCTGAGGCCCGGGCGCTCCACCGAGGTGCCCAGCATCATCGTGCCGCCGTATCCGCCGACCATCTTGACGCCTCCGAACACCTCGTCGCGCAGCAGGTCCCGGGTGTCGGCGTCCAGGTGGGTACCGCCCCAGACGATCGCGCGCACCTTGCGGTTCACCAGTTCGACCAGGTCGTCGTGGTGCGAGAGACGCTCGAGGAGCGGCGGGGTGGCGAAGAGGACGCCCACGTCCTGGCCGACCAGGATGTGGCCGACCTGTTCGATGAGGTGATCGGTGTAGGCGTCGGCGACGTCCGGCCGGCCTTCCGAGATCAGCTTCTTCACCCATCGCGGGTCGAGGTCGATGCTGAAGTTCAGCCCGCCGCGGAGCATCGCGGTGTCGACCGCCATCGCTCCGACGTTGTGCGGTCCGGTGGGGACGGCGCTGAGCCAGTCGACGTTCCGGGGGACGCCGTGGGAGTCCAGTCGCTCACTGAACCACTCGACGCTGCGCCGATGCCATTCGGCGCTGTACGGAACCGCCTTGGGCCGTCCTGTGGTGCCGCCGCTCTCGTAGACGGACGCCTCGTGCTTGTCACCGTAGCCGCGGGGGATCAGCTCCCGTACGCCGATGTCGCGCAGCTCGTCCACCACGTTGGGGAACAGGCCGAGGTCGTCGAAGTCCCGGACGTCGGTCAGTGGATCGAAGTCGAGGCCCTCGGCCCGCTTCAGCCAGAACGGCGAACCGGTCTCCGGGCTGAAGTGCCACCGCATCATCTCCCGGACGAACTCTCCGCCCGTGTGCTCGACCATGGTCTTCCTCTCGAGGTGGTTGAACGGAATCCCGGCGACCCCGTGTCGACGCGGTCGCCGGGTCTCAGCGAACGGCGTCTCGCGCAGGGTCGCGGGGGGGGGGGGGGCCGGGGCGCCCGCCCCGCCCCCCCCCCGGGCCCGCCCCCCCCCCCCCGCCCCCCCGCGGGGGGCGCCCGCCCCCCCCCCCCCCCGCCCGCCCCGC
>NZ_JBHTSA010000203.1:2692-7787 GCF_042795405.1 Streptomyces sp. NPDC056480
CCCCGGCTCCCCGGTGCCGCGGGGGGGGCGGTTAATATCCTCCGGGGGTCCCGCGCGGGTGGGCGGCGCGGGTTACCCCGGCGCCGCGACGAAGTCCCGCGCTGGTCCACGGCCGCACGCCGGGCGCCGGCCGTGGCTGCCCTCCTACCCGGTCCGGGCCGGGCCGCCGAGGTGGCGGGCGGTGGAGAGACCCGCCGTGTCGATCCAGGAATCCTTGCCGAGCACCAGGTCCCGGACGATCTCTCCGGCGGCGGGCGCCTGGCACAGCCCCTGACCGGAGAAGCCCGCCGCGTAGACGAACCGGCGGGAGGGATCGCGGCCGATGAAGGCCATCCCGTCGGGACTGACATCGAGGTTCCCGCTCCACCCGCTTTCGATGGAGCGGCCGGCGAGGCTCGGGAAGGTCGTGCCCAGGTGGTGCGACACCCGTCGCAGCCAGTCCTCCCGGGTCTCGTCCGGAGCGGGTCGGCCCATCCCCACCAGAATGCGGTCCCCCCAGCTGCGAATCCGCAGGCTGGACGGGTGCATGGTCATCGGCAGAGCGTTCTGCGGTGCGCTGCCCGGGGTGTCGGTCAGGAGCATCTCGACGGGGTACGTGGTCACCGGCACGGTCACGTCGGCCATGGCGGCGACCGTTCCCGCCCAGGGGCCCGCCGCACAGATGACGGTGTCGGCGAGGATGCTTCCCGCGGGTGTGTGGACCCGCCCGTCCGGGTCGATGCCGGTGACGGGCGTGTCCGTGTGCAGGACGGCGCCGGCCTGCTCCGCCGCCGCGGCGTAGCCGCGGACGATCGCCGCGGGGTCGCAGGCGTAGGCCTCGGGCGACCAGGCCGCCGCCACGATGCCGCGCTCGTCGACCAGTGGGTTGAGCCGTGCCGCTTCGGCGGCGGTCACCAGTTCGACGTCCACGCCGGCTGCCTGCTGGGCGGCCCGGGTCCGGTGGAAGTCCCGCACCTGTTCCTCGTCGGAGAAGAGCACGAGGAGCCCGATGCGTTCCAGGCCGAGGTCGGTTCCGGTCCGTTCGGAGAGGGCCTGGTAGGCCGCCAGGCTCCGGACGGCCAGGCCGCTGATGAGCGCGTTGCCGGGAAAGTAGGTGCGCACCACGCCGGCGGTGGTCCCGGACGATCCCGATCCGAGCGCGCCGCGCTCCAGCAGGACGGTGCCGACGCCCGACTCGGCGAGCAGGCACGCGATCGAGGTGCCGATGACCCCGCCGCCGATGACGACGGCGTCCGCGCGTTCGGGGAGTCGGCTCACGGCTGGAGGACCGGTTCCTCGGGGCGCAGCTGACGCAGGTGGTCTCCGGCCTCCCACGGGTACAGGTGCAGGTTCCAGCCGCCGAGGCAGTTGATGTAGAGGGCCAGTTGGCCCACCACGCTCAGGAAGTCCTCGCGGTCGAGCCGGTCGAGGCAGTCCAGGAAGCGCTGGGTGAAGCCCCACAGCTGCTCGAGGCCGCAGTAGCCCAGGAACTCGGCCGGAACGCCGACGAGGAGGCGCGTCATGTGACGCAGTGAGTCCATCGGCATGCCCTGGACCGCGCCGCGGACCAGACCGCCGTAGGTGGCGTACCCCAGCGGGCGGGTCTCGCCGTTGACGAAGAGCAGCGTGGGCAGCACCGTCTCGAAGCTTCCGGCCCCGGAACGGATCAGTCCCGCGTGGAGGTCGGCGAGTTCCTTCGGTTCGGAAAGCCAGGCCTTCTCGGTCGCGGCGTGCACGTCGTCGATGAGACGGCTCGCTTCGGAATCCGCGGCGACCAGTTTCGGAATGCGGTGGCCGCCTTCGGAGCCCGCCCTGCGGACCTCCACGAGGATCGGCTTCTTCGTCGAATAGACCGAATCCCAGATCGCCTTCCCGGCTTCGAGGAGCGCCGGAATGTCCTCGTCCCGGATCCGGCCCACCGGGGTGGCCGGCATCGGTTCGGTCAGGGTTCCGTACTTGATGCCTAAATGCTGGAGACCGGAGCAGAATACGGTCCCGTTGGGCGCCTCGCGCCGATCCGCTATCCGGGTGTCCGCGGTCAGGTGCAGCAGCGAGGGAATCGGGGCCGCGTGATAGATGTGCTCGCCCGCCACGAGCGCGTGTCCCTGCAGACTCTGATAGGGCAGAGAATCCCAGAGCGCGTCGGCGAGTTCGGCGTTTCGGCCGTCGAGTTCCGCGGTCACCGTGATGCCCAGGTCGGGCCAGGCGATCTCGATTTGCCGACCGGAAATCGTTTCAGTCAAGGCTTTTCCTTTGTTCGGTTGACCTGTATGAAAACTCCCTGCGATCGCGCTTCAACGTACCGGCGATCAAGTGCGGACCCACCCCTGATCAACCCCCTATCGTGGCGGAGCTCCCACCCCAGCGCGCCGCGCCGCGAGGGGCTCTGACCAGGCATGGAGCAGCGAGCCCCCAACGACCCGGCCATACCCTTTCTTTACCGTTTCTTGGGCATCCTTGTACTCTTGGCAGCTCTCGCCAGAGGAAGGGATTCAGGTTGAACGTCTCAACGACCATGTGGGTGCTCACAGTTGCCGGACTGTGTGTGCTCATCGCGGCCGACTTCTTCATCGGTGGCCGTAAGCCGCACGATGTCTCGATCAAGGAGGCGGGCATCTGGACGACCGTCTGGATCGTTCTCGCCACGCTCTTCGGCGCGGGTCTGCTGATCTGGGGCGACGGACAGGCCGCCGGCGAGTTCTTCGCGGGCTACGTCACCGAGAAGTCGCTCAGCGTCGACAATCTCTTCGTCTTCGTGCTGATCATGGCGAAGTTCGCGGTCCCGTCCATCTACCAACAGCGCGTGCTGATGATCGGCGTGCTGATCGCTCTGGTCCTGCGTGCCGTGTTCATCGCCGCGGGAGCCGCCGCGATCAACTCGTTCGCCTGGGTCTTCTTCCTCTTCGGCGCCTTCCTCATCTGGACCGCCTGGAAGCTCATCCAGGAGGCGCGGGCCGGCCAGGAGGACGAGGACTGGGAGGAGGGCCGCCTGATGAAGGCCATCGAGCGGCGTCTGCCCTCCACCGACACGTGGCACGGCACGAAGATGTTCGTCCGCGAGAACGGCCGCAGGCTGGCGACGCCGATGCTGATCGTGATGCTGGCGATCGGCATCACGGACGTGCTCTTCGCGGTGGACTCGATCCCCGCGATCTTCGGCCTGACCCAGGACCCGTACATCGTCTTCACCGCCAACGCCTTCGCGCTGATGGGCCTGCGGCAGCTTTACTTCCTCATCGTCGGCCTGCTGCAGAAGCTCGTCCACCTGTCGTACGGCCTGTCGGTCATCCTCGCCTTCATCGGCGTGAAGCTGGTCCTGCACGGCATCCACGAGACGACGAGCCTCGACGTGCCCGAGGTCTCGCTGCCGGTCTCGCTCGGCGTCATCTTCGGCGTACTGATCATCACGACGATCACCAGCCTCATCGCGACGAGGAAGGCGTCGAAGGAGCCGCCGGAGACGGAGGCGGAGCAGGCCGGGAGCGAGAACGCCGACGTCCAGGGCTGAGCCCGTTCCCGGGGATAGGGGGTCCCCTATCTTCGCCGTTCGTCCTCCACAAGGGCGTGTGCGGCCGCCTAGCATCGCGGCGTGACGCAGTCGGCTCAACGGCACGGGCACATGTGCCCGACCGGGGCACGGGCGTGGGGTGTGGCCGCCGCTTCGCAGTGACTCGTGGGGGCCGCACAACATCCGGGAGCATGCATGGTTGCACGAATCGTGGTGGCGGGCGGGGGCATAGCGGGGCTGAGCGCCGCGCTGCTGCTCGCCCGCCAGGGGCACGCGGTGGACCTGGTGGAGCGGGACGGTCCCCCGCCGGAGGACCTCGGCGACGTCCAGGCGTGGCAGCGGCCGGGTGCGCCGCAGGTCCGCCACCCGCACATGTTCCTCGGCCTGTTCCGGCACCTGGTGCACACCCGCCTGCCGGACGTGCACGCGGATCTGCTGGCGCACGGCGTCGACGAGGTGGACATGACCGCGCCGCCCGGGGCCGAGGCCCCGGCCGGCGCGACCGAGCTGGCGAGCTTCGGCTCACGCCGGGCCACCGTCGAATGGGTGCTGCACCGGGCCCTGCAGCGGCAGTCCGGTGTCCGGGTCCACCACGGCCTCTCCGTCCGTGAGGTCGTGGTGGACCGGGGACGCGTCCGGGGTGTGCGGGTGGACGGCGCGGTGATCGACGCGGACGCGGTGGTGGACGCCACCGGGCGTCGCTCGCCGCTGGTCGGCGCCTTCACCAAGGAGGTCGAGGAGAGCCCCTGCGGCAACGTCTACCACAGCCGTTTCTACCGGCTCCTCGACGGCGTGCCGAAGCCGCCGACGTTCCTGGTTCCCGTGGTCTTCGCGGGCGGGGCCGGTTTCGGCGGCGGGCTCTACGCCCATGACAACCGAACCTTCGCGGTGGTGTTCGCCCGGCTGCCGGAGGACGAGACACTCGAACGGCTCCGCGACACCGGCACGTTCGAGGCCGCCGCGCACGCGGTGGCCCAGTTCGAGCCGTGGCTCCGGCCGGGCAGCTCCGAGCCCATCGGCGACGTCGTACCGATGGCCGGACTCACCAACACCTGGCGCGAGTTGAACCCCGACACCCCGTCCGGCTATCTGCCGATCGGCGACGTGCTGTGCACGACCGATCCCATCCTGGGCCGCGGCGCCTCCTTCGCCCTGGCCGGCGCTGCCGAACTCAGCGACCTGATGGACCGCCACAGCGCGGACCTGGAGGCGGTGAGCACGGCGCTGCGGGCCTTCGTCCGGCGCACGGTCCGCCCCTGGTACGAGGACGGGGTCCACGACGACGTGGAACGCACCCGGAGCTGGCGCGCGACGGTGGACGGTCACCCGGAGCCGCCCGCCGGCCTTCCGCCGGCCGTCCTCACCGCCCTCGCCGGCCAGCAGGACCACCACCTGTGGGAACGGGCGCAGCTGCGCGCCAATCTGATGGCTTCCCCCGACAGCCTGGACACTCCCGAGGTGCGGGAGCGGCTCGACGCCGTTCTGGCCACCGGCTGGGAGCCTCCGGTGCTCTCCCCCGGCCCGTCCTACACGGAACTGACGGACGCGCTGGCCGCGCACGACGGCTGAACGAACGCGATGCCACAGGGCCCCGGCGTGTGCCGGGGC
>NZ_JBHTSA010000204.1:0-7565 GCF_042795405.1 Streptomyces sp. NPDC056480
GGGGGCCGCGGGGGGGGGCCGGGCCCCCCCCCCGCCCCCCCCGCCGCAGGGCCGCCACCAGGGTGGCGACCTCGTCCCCCGTGAGGGCCGTCGTCAGCTCGCGCTGCAGGGCGGCCAGGTCACGGGTGCCGTCCAGGAGCGGGGCGAGGGCCTCGAGACCGGGGGCTCTCAGGGCCGTCACCTCGCGCTCGGACAGCAGATAGGTGGCGTCGTCGGGCACCACCTCGACCCTCATGTGGCGCTTGAAGCCCAGAGGTCGGGGAGTGGTGCCGTCCGCCGTCGGGGTCGTCACACGCCGGCCGGAGCACCGTCGTGACCGGGGACCGGGCCCCACGTGAAGGTGACGAGGGCGACGGCCTCGTCGCCGGCGCGGTCGAGGTGGTCGATCCGAAGACCGGAGGTGTCAGGAACCGAGTTCGCGGAAATAACACCCTGGAGGGTGCCGGAATTTCTGTCCATGATAATTCTCCGTTAATTGTCGGAAGCGCTCGGACGATGCCGTGGACGGCACCGGTGACAGCGATTCTTCCGGCGTGCGACACGGTGGGACCAGTGTCTCCGTCACGGCCTGCTCCATGAATTCCTCACCCCGCCGGCGGGGTATGAAGGCTTCATGCCCCAGGCCGTGAATCAGGCACTGGGGTGCCGGGCATTCTCCGTGCCATGCTCCTGGTGCCCCATTCCCTTGCGGAGGAAGAGCATGGACATCGAAATACTGGGACCCCTGGACGTACGGATGTCCGGCGAGTCCATCGTTCCAACCGCCGGCAAGCCCCGTCAGATCCTCACGCTCCTCGCCCTGCGGGCCGGTTCCGTCGTGCCGGTCGCCACGCTGATGGACGAGGTGTGGGGCGACGCCATCCCGCGCAGCGCCAACACCACCCTGCAGACCTACATCCTCCAGGTGCGGCGGCGCATCGCCCGGGCCCTGGGTCCGGACGCCGCGGCCTCCGCGAAGGACGTGCTGGCCACGAGCTTCGGCGGCTACCGCCTCACGACCCGTCCGGTGCACTGCGACATGACCGATTTCCACGAGCTGGTGGCCCGGGGCGACGCCCAGCTCGCCGAGGGCGACGCGAGGGCGGCCTCCACCAGCCTGCGGCAGGCCCTCGCCCTGTGGCGGGGCCCCGCGCTCGTCGACGTGCCCATGGGCCGGGTCCTGGCCACCGAGGTGCTGGGCATGGACGAGGCCCGCACCCGGGCGCAGGAGTTGCGGATCGAGGCGGACCTCCGGCTCGGCCGGCACACGGCCCTGGTGGGCGAGCTGCGGATGCTCGTGTCCCAGCAGCCGCTGCACGAGAACCTGCGCGGCCAGTTGATGCTCGCCCTGTACCGCTCCGGTCACGCCTGGCGTGCGCTGGAGGCGTACCAGCATCTGCGTGAGACGCTCGTGGACGAGCTGGGCGTCGACCCCTCGCCCCGGCTGCAGAAGCTGCACCAGGCGGTGCTCGCGGGCGATCCTCGTCTGGAGAGCCTGGAGACCACGGCGGCCGGGGACTTCCTGCAGCGCGCCGTGGGGTGAGCGGGTCGCGGCGGCCGTCCCCACCGCTGCCGCGACCCGCTCGTCGGTGGGCCGGGTCAGTTCTCCCGGGCTATCCGCGCGTACCGCACGTCGATCGACGCGCCCTGGCCCCAGAGGCGGTTCTCCGGCCGGCTCTCCTCGTCGACGAAGGTCTGCGGCGTGGGCGAGCCGACCCGGGGCGCGAAGTAGAAGTCCGGCGTGGAGTCGAGCTTCACCAGCGCCTTGCCCTGCGGGCCCGCGGCCGCGTCGAGGACGGTGAACAGACCGAACCCGCAGGTCAGCTGATTCAGCTTGAGGCGCTCCTCGGTGCCGCCGTGGTCCAGGATCATGTACTTGCGGTCGAAGGCACGGGTGCCGATGCGGTCCGTGGACAGCACCGTCCTCCCGTCGACCTTCCAGCTGACCCGGGTGCCGCCGCCCTCCAGCCGGACCTGGAGCGTGGCGTACTCGCCGGGGGTGCGCTCGGCGACCGGGATCGCGTACGAGTAGGCGGCGTAGGTCTTGCCGGCCTCGGGCAGCCGCTCGTAGATCGCGAAGATCCGGTTGTTGATCACCGAGAAGTCGAAGATCGCCTTGGTGTCGAAGTCGGCGGTGACCACGGCCGCGGAGGCGAGCCGGACGTCGGTGTTCGGATTGGCCACGGCGGCGCCGAAGGGGTGCCGCTCGGTGCCGTAGGTCCGGCCGCTCACCCGGGTCGTGCAGGTGAGGGCGCCGGTCGCCGGGACGTCGAAGCCGGGGGTGCCCGAGCTGGCGGTGGCGCGCGGGAAGGCCAGCCACTTGCCGTGGTCGCCGCTGCCGTGTCCGCCGTCGTCCTGCTGGCCGGTGGTGGTGCGGAAGGCGGGCTCGCCGGTGACGGCGTTCCGGCCCGCCGGGGTGACATCGAGTCCCGCGGCCGAGGTGGTGACGACACCGTCGCCCTGCGGGAACTCGCCGCCGGCCTCGCCCAGGATCTGCCAGGTGTTCGTGGTGTCGAAACCGGTGCGGAAGTCGTCGGAGAGGAGCGTCTGCACGCCCCGGTCCTTCGCCTGGGCCGCCGGGTTGAACACCAGCGCGACCAGCGCCGCCGCCGCGGCGGCGGCCGCCCTGCTCCTGATCCGTCGTGCCATGTCATCTCCCGTGAGGTGCGTGGATGTCCGGCACATCCTGGGCAGCGGCCCCTGAATTTCGCTCGAGAGGGCGCTCGACGTGCACTCGACCGGGCTTCGAGGGTGCGGGCCGAGCCTGAGCACCGTCAGTCCCGGAGGTACGGAGAGACACGGAGAGGAACCCGGTATGGATTCGTTGCTCGAGGTCAGCGACGAGGTCGCCACCGCGCTCGCGGAGCGGCGCCCTGTGGTCGCCCTGGAGTCCTCCCTCATCACCACCGACCCGTCGTCCGAGACCGCCTCGCTCATCGAGAAGGCGGTCCGGGACACGGGTGCGGTCCCCGCGACGGTCGGTGTGGCCGGCGGGCGTTTCGTGGTCGGTATGGACGAGTCCGTGATCGAGCGGTTCGCCACCACGAAGGGCATCCCCAAGATCAGTGCACGGGACCTGGGTTCGGCGCTGGCCGGCGGCGGTCTCGGCGCCACGACGGTGGCCGGCACGATCGTCATCGCCGAGCGGGCCGGGATCGAGGTGTTCACCACCGCCGGCATCGGCGGAGTGCACCGGCGTGCGCAGGAGTCCTTCGACATCTCGGCGGACCTGCTGCAGTTCACCCGTACCCGGATCACGGTCGTCTCGGGCGGTGCCAAGTCCATTCTCGACGCGAAGCTGACGGCCGAGTACCTGGAGACCGCCGGCGTACCGGTGTTCGGCTACGGCACCGACCGGCTGCCCGCCTTCGTGGTGCGCGAGGCCGACGTGCCGGTGACCCGCGTCGACGACCTGGCGGTCGCCGCCCGCGCGGTCGACTTCCACTGGGAGGTCAACGGCGACTCCACCGTGCTGCTCACCTCCCCGATCGCGCGCGAGGACGCGCTCGACGGCGAGGAGCTGGAGCGGGTCATCGCCGAGGCGCTCGAACAGGCCGACCGGGACGGGGTGGTGGGGAACGCCATCAGCCCGTACCTGATGAAGGCGGTCGCCAGGTCGACCGGCGGGTCGATCGCGGCGGCGGGCCGCTCGCTGCTGCTCAGCACGGCACGGGTGGCGGGCGAGTTCGCCGTCGAGCTGAGCAAGGTGCGGGCGGGCGGCCGGTGACCGGTCCGGTGCGTGCCGTCCTGTTCGACCTGGACGGCACCCTGGCCGACACCCCGGGCGTCATCGCCCGGCTCACCGTCGAGGTCCTCGCCGGGCACGGTTTCACGCCCGGTGAGGACGAGGTCCGGGCCACCGTGGGCCGGCCGCTCGACCGGAGCCTGGCGCGGCTGACCGGGCTGCCGGCCGAGGACCCCGTCGTCCGCGACGCGATGGCCGAGTACGGCCGCCGCTTCGGCGAGCACGTGCGTGCGGCCGGGCCCGACCTGCTCTATCCCGGCGTGGCCGGGCTGCTCGACCGGCTGAGGGACGAGGGGCTCGCGCTGGCCGTGGCCACCTCGAAGGTGTACGCGGCGGCGGCCGCGATCGTGAAACTGACCGGTGTCGACGACCGCTTCGACGCCCTCGCGGGCGACGACACGGCGGCGCGCGGAAAGCCGCACCCGGACATGGCGCTGCACCTCGCCTCGGTGCTCTCCGTCGACCCGGCCTCCTGTGTGGTCGTGGGCGACGGGCTGCCCGACGTGGAGATGGGCCTGGCCGCGGGGATGCGGGTGGTCGGCGTCTCGTACGGGGTGACGCCGGCCGCGGAGCTGACGCGGGCCGGCGCGCACACCGTGGTGGACAGCCCCTCGGAGATCGCGGCGGCCGTTCTCGGCCTGCCCTGAGCCCTCCTTCCAGGTCCGGGCGGGCGCGCAGCCCGTCCGGACCGGCACGCACTCCGCCCGGACGGGCGTGCATCCCCCGAGCGGGCGTGAATCCCCCCGGGCTGCCGTGAATCCGAAGAACCTGCAGAAGGGTCCGTCATGGCGCGCAAGCGCATCCTCACCACACTGCTCCTGAGTGCCGCGCTGAGCGCGGCCACCCTGGCCGCGCCTTCCGCCCCGGCGGGCGCCGCCGAGACCGCGAAGGGCGGCCCGCGCCCCTACCGGGTCGTCTGGGACGACTTCCGGCACGGCTTCCGCACCACCGGCGCGGACGCCCCCTGGTTCCAGGTCGCGGGCGGCGGCTACAAGGCCGACGACGGCATCGTCACCACCTCGGGCCGCGGCCTGCAGGTGCGCTCGCGGGGCGTCAACCCCCGTACCGGCGAGCCCGCGTTCACCCAGACTATCCCGCAGATCACCCCGAGCGGGGCGCCCGGCTCCGGCGATCACGCCAAGTGGCTCGCCTACACCAGCCACACCTCCTCGCACGGCTTCCCGGGCTTCGACGCGGTGCCCGGTCAGGTGCTGTCCTGCGAGACCACGCTGTCCGGCCGCACCTACGGCACGGCCGGGCACCCCTTCGGTGACGCGGTCGCGGACGGCGAGGACGATCCCCGGCTCGCCTCGGTGATGCTGAACACCATCGACAACGAGACCTCGACCGCCTTCGACTTCGTCGTCACCAACAAGCGCATCTACGCCTTCTACGGACGGCCGACCTTCGGGCGGGCGACGCTGGGCGACTATGCCTCGTTCGCCCACACCGTGCCGCTGGCGACCCGCAGGCCGGGCTCCGTCCACAAGCTCAAGATCGCCTACGACCGTTCGGCGGGCCTGGTCCGCTGGCTGATCGACGGCCGCGAGGTGCTGCGCGTCGACCGCATCGGCTTCCGTCTGGACCGCAGGACGCTGACGCTCGACGAGGGCGGCGTCGAGGGCCGGGTCGCGCCGCGCCAGCTCAACTGCGGGATGGGGCTGCTGTCCCTGCTCGACGGCTCGTACCCGACGGGCAAGGGTCTCGTCCGGCTCTCCGTCCACACGAACTACTTCGAACCGTCGGTCGGCGAACCGCGCCAGGAGTCCTTCGTCGACGAGCGCAGCGCCGAGACCAGCCGGATCTACGGCCAGGGCGGCGAGTTCCGGATGAGGAACCTCGTGGTGTCGAGCGTGAGGAACCGCCGGTGACCCCGCTGTGGGAGGACGACTTCCAGGATCCGGAGGCCACCGCCGGCCGCTGGGCGCCGATGACCCTGGGCCCCTTCGTGCCGGACGACGCCGACATCCACGTCACGCCGTCGGAGGGGCTCAAGGTGTCGGCCCGGGCCACCCACCCGGTGACCGGGGAGCCGGCGTTCACCGACACCCTCGGGCAGGAGGACGGTCCCGGCGCGCTGCCCGGCGCCCTGGACGCCGTCAAGTGGCTGGTCTACGCGGATGTCACGACCCCGGGCGGGCTGCCCGGCTTCGAGGCACCCGAGAGCGGTGAACTCCGCTTCGACGCCTGGCTTTCGGCCCGTACGTACGGCACCGGAGGTCACCCCTTCGGCACGGCGGTGGAGGAGCCCGGGGCCGACTTCCGGCTGGCGACGGCGGCGATGAACGCCGCCGACGTCGAGACCGGACTCGCCTTCGACTTCTTCGTCACCGACCGGCGGATCTACGCGGTGCACGAGCGGCTCCCCATGCTGCGCCCGCACCTCGGCGGATACGCCGCCTTCACGGCCGTGGTCCCGGTCGGGGACCGGGAGCCGGGCGACGTCCACCGGCTGACCCTGGCGTACGACCGCTCCGCGGGCCGGGTGCGCTGGCTCGTCGACGGCGAGGAGCGGCACCGCGCCGAGCGTCTCGGGCGGGTGCCGGACCGTCGCCACGTCGTGCTCGACCACGGCGGCGAGGACACCGACGTGACACCACGTCAGCTCAACGGCGGACTTGGGATGTTCACGGCGCTCGACTGCGCCTCGCCGACCGGCGGTCCGGCGCTCGTCCGGCTCACCACGGCGGACGGGCTGTACCGGGCGACGGACGGCGGCGGCGGACCGCAGGTCTTCCTGGACGACAAGAGCCTGCCGGGCAACCGGCTGTTCGGCCAGGGCGCGGCACTGAACGTCCGCCGCTTCACCGTCTCCACCGTCCCGGCGGGCCGGTGAACGTCGGCGGGCCGGTGGACGACCGCGGGCCGGTGGACGACCGCGGGCCGGTGAACGTCGGCGGGCCGGTGAACGTCGTCGGGGCGTGGACGCTCGTCTCGTATCTGGACCTGGACGAGGCGGGCGGCACCGCGGAAGGCCCGCTCGGCCCCGCGCCGAGCGGGCTGCTGCTCTACAGCCCCACCGGTCACATGTCGGTCAGCATGGGACGGAAGGACGCCCCGCCGTCCGGCGACTCCTTCATGGGGTACGCGGGCCGCTGGCGGCTGAAGGACGGCGTGATGGTCCACGAGATAGACGTCAGCTCGCACGCGCACATGAGGGGCACCACCCAGCTGAGGGACGTGTCCCTGGCCGGCGACCTGCTCACGCTCGGCGGGACGGCGCAGGTGGGCGGACTCCCCCAGCGGCGCGTCCTGACCTGGCGCCGGAGCTGAACGGAACACCGTACGCAGAGAGTCGAGGAGGATCGGCATGCCCACGTACAAGGACGCCCCCGAGGGCTGGTGGCGCGAGTTCATCATGGCGGACCCGCCGCGGACGGCGAAGGCCGCCGTCGTCCGCAAGGACGGCAGCCCGCACGTCGTGCCGGTCGGGGTGATCCTCGACGGCGACGAGATCGTCTACACGATGCAGAAGGACAGCGTGAAGGGCCGCTCGCTCCAGCGGGACGGCCGGATCGCGCTGCTCTGGGACGACGAGCGGCCCCCGTTCTCCTTCGTGCTCGTCCGGGGCCGGGCGACGCTCGACGAGAACGTGGACGAGCTGCGCCGCTGGACGGCCCGGATCGGCGGCCGGTACCACGGCAAGGCGCGCGAGGAGGAGTTCTCCGACCGCTTCACCATCCCGAACGGGGTCGTGGTCCGGGTGAAGATCGAGCAGGTCGTGGCCCGGGTGGACCTGTCCGACACGGTGAACGTCAAGCCGGAGGACTGACCGTCCGGGGGCGACGAAGGGCCGGACCCGCTGGAGAGCGGGTCCCGCCCGTAGCGCGTGTCACCCGCG
>NZ_JBHTSA010000205.1:0-7445 GCF_042795405.1 Streptomyces sp. NPDC056480
GCCCGCCCCTCCTCGGAGGGGCGGGCCGTCGCCCGTACCCAAACGCTTCTCCCGGGCAAGGACGGCATCGGCACGGTCCGCCGCACGACCCTCCCCGGCGGCCTCCGGATCGTCACCGAGACCCTTCCCTCCGTACGCTCCGCCACCTTCGGCATCTGGGCGCACGTCGGATCCCGCGACGAGACCCCGGCGCTCAACGGCGCCACCCACTACCTGGAGCACCTCCTCTTCAAGGGCACCCGCAAGCGGTCCGCCCTCGACATCTCCGCCGCGATCGACGCGGTCGGCGGCGAGATGAACGCCTTCACGGCGAAGGAGTACACCTGCTACTACGCCCGGGTCCTCGACACCGACCTGCCGCTGGCGATCGACGTCGTCTGCGACATGCTCACGGGCTCGCTCATCCTCGAAGAGGACGTGGACGCCGAGCGCGGTGTCATCCTCGAAGAGATCGCGATGACCGAGGACGACCCCGGTGACGTCGTGCACGAGCTCTTCGCGCGGACCATGTTCGGCGACACCCCGCTGGGCCGCCCGGTCCTCGGCACCGTCGACACGGTCAACGCGCTCAGCCGCGGCCAGATCGCCCGCTTCTACAAGAAGCACTACGACCCCACCCACCTGGTCGTGGCCGCCGCGGGCAACGTCGACCACGCCACGGTGGTACGCCAGGTCCGCCGCGCCTTCGAGAAGGCCGGCGCCCTCACCCGTACCGACGCCGTCCCCGTCGCCCCGCGCGACGGCCTGCGCACCCTGAGCGCGGCGGGCCGCGTCGAGCTCCTGAACCGCAAGACCGAGCAGGCCCACGTGGTCCTCGGCATGCCGGGTCTGGCCCGCACCGACGAGCGCCGCTGGGCCCTCGGCGTGCTGAACACCGCCCTCGGCGGAGGCATGTCCTCCCGCCTCTTCCAGGAGGTCCGCGAGAAGCGCGGTCTGGCCTACAGCGTGTACTCGTACACCTCGGGCTTCGCCGACTGCGGCCTCTTCGGGGTGTACGCGGGCTGCCGTCCGGGCCAGGTCCACGACGTCCTGAAGATCTGCCGCGACGAGCTCCACAAGGTCGCCTCCGACGGCCTCACGGACGACGAGATCGCCCGCGCCGTGGGCCAGCTCTCCGGTTCGACGGTGCTCGGCCTGGAGGACACCGGCGCGCTGATGAACCGCATCGGCAAGAGCGAGCTGTGCTGGGGCACCCAGATGTCGGTCGACGACATGCTGGACCGGATCGCGGCCGTCACCCCGGACGAGGTCCGCGAGGTCGCACGCGATGTACTGGACCAGCGGCCCTCGCTCTCGGTGATCGGCCCGCTGAAGGACAAGCAGGCGGACCGCCTCCACCAAGCGGTCTCCTGACCCACAAGTCCCCTAAGGAAGAGCAATGAGCAAGCTGCGCGTGGCGGTCCTCGGTGCACAGGGCCGTATCGGCTCCGAGGCCGTGAGGGCCGTCGAGGCCGCCGAGGACATGGAACTGGTCGCGGCCCTCGGCCGTGGCGACAAGCTGGAGCGCCTCGTCGAGGCGGACGCCCAGGTCGTCGTCGAGCTGACCACCCCGGCCTCGGTCATGGACAACCTCGACTTCTGCGTGCGCCACGGCATGCACGCGGTCGTCGGCACCACCGGCTGGACCGAGGAGCGTCTCGCGCAGCTGCGGACCTGGCTCGCCGCCTCCCCGGAGACCGGCGTCCTCATCGCTCCGAACTTCTCCATCGGCGCGGTCCTCACCATGAGGTTCGCCCAGCTCGCGGCCCCGTACTTCGAGTCCGTCGAGGTGGTCGAGCTGCATCACCCGCACAAGGTGGACGCCCCCTCCGGCACCGCCACCCGGACCGCCCAGCTGATCGCCGCCGCCCGTGCCGAGGCCGGGCTCGGCGCCCAGCCGGACTCCACGGCGACCGCCCTGGACGGGGCGCGCGGCGCCGACGTCGACGGCGTCCGCGTCCACTCCGTACGCCTGTCGGGTCTGCTGGCCCACCAGGAGGTACTGCTCGGCGGTGAGGGCGAGACCCTGACGGTCCGTCACGACTCGCTGCACCACTCCAGCTTCATGCCGGGCATCCTTCTGGGCGCCCGCCGTGTCCCCAGCACTCCGGGCCTCACCTTCGGCCTGGAGCACTTCCTGGACCTGGGCTGACGGCCGTGGGCGGAAAGATCACGTACGTCTTCCTCTCCACCGTGCTCGTCCTCGTCTTCGGCGTGGTGGCGATGGAGGGCGTGCTGCTCCTCCTCACCGGTGAGCCGGCCGCCATGGGCATGGGCGCGGTGGCGTTCCTGCTGCCCGCGGTCGGCGGCTGGTTCCTCTGGAAGAACACCCGGTTCGCCCGTCAGGCGGGCCGCCTCGCCACCGAGCTGGAGGCGGAGGGCGGCCTGCCCGTCGACGAGCTGAAGCGCACCGAGGGCGGCCGGATCGACCGCGACTCGGCCGACGAGGTCTTCGCCCGGCGCAAGGCCGAGACGGAGGACACCCCGGACGACTGGCGCTGCTGGTTCCGGCTCGCGGTCGCCTATCACGACGCCCGCGACACCCCGCGGGCCCGTAAGGCGATGCAGCGGGCCATCGCCCTCCACGAGGGGCGTCCGGTCAGCGCGTGACGGCCGGGGCCACGCCGTACTCGGCGTTCCAGGCCTCGACCGTGTCGGCCGCCCGGTCGAAGGCCTCGACACGGGAGAGGAAGTCGGCGTTGTGGTCGGTGAGCAGCATCAGCGGCTCACCACCCTGCCGGCCGAGCACCAGGGCCTGACCCTGGACCGTACGGGGGAGCCCCAGCCAGCGCACCGGCTGCTGCACGGTGCGGACGGAGGTCACCTTCGTCCACGCCACGGTGGCGGTCGAGAAGAAGGCCACGCGGCGGATCCCGGCGCGGCTCACCCAGGTGCCCATGCGCAGCATGCGCAGGGCGGCCAGGATGACGAGTACGGCGGTGGCCAGGGTGGCGGCTCCACCGCTGAATCCTCCGGCCGCGGTGATGATCACCGCGGCGAGGAGGACGAACGAGGCCAGCAGCAGCGCGAGCGCCGCCGCCCCGACCCGCCAGGACCCGGGCCGATAGGGACGACGCCACTGGTCGTGGTCGTCGAACGGCAGGGCGACGTGGTCGGTCGTGTCAAAAGCACGGTCGGCCGTCAGAAAGGGCAGGGGCACGACAGGTCCTCACTCACAAGCACGCTCGAAGGGGCGATGCCCGGTGAGGCTACCTCAGCGGTTGTCGGAGGCTTCGGACTGCTGCTGATGAGTGGTGGAGTCGCCCGGCTGAAGGGATGGCATCCCGAAGATCAACGAGCCCACCAGGCCGGCCACGACGGTCAGCCCCAGCAGGGTCCGGCCCACGATCTGCGAGGCGCCGAGGCGCTCACGGGGTGGTGGAGTGACGTTACTGCGGAAGTGGTCGGCCTCCGCGACGAACGCGAACGGTACGGCCTCTTTCCGGCTGAACATCAGATCCACTCTCCTCGGGTTGTCGTCATGCGTCACAGGGAGAGACGACAGAACCGAGGTTTTGGTGCCCTATTTCACCAAAGCAGCCGAATCTCATCCTCCGGTAGGACGTCGTTAGAGTGGGCGACTGCACCCCGACTGGAAGGACCGCTGGTGAGCGACAGCCCCACCGAGAACGTGAAGATCGACTTCCGGAGCGACGTCACCGTTGACCTGGTCAAGAGCGCGGCGGCCGACTCCGACGTCCTCTGGGCGGCCCGGGTCTCCACGGCGGGCGAACAGTCCCTCGAAGAGCTCCAGAAGGACCCGGAGCGCTCGAAGGGCCTCATCAACTACCTGATGCGGGACCGCCACGGCAGCCCCTTCGAGCACAACTCGATGACGTTCTTCATCAGCGCCCCGATCTTCGTGTTCCGCGAGTTCATGCGCCACCGCGTGGGCTGGTCGTACAACGAGGAATCGGGCCGCTACAGGGAGCTCCAGCCGGTCTTCTACGTCCCGGACACCTCCCGCAAGCTCGTCCAGGAGGGCCGCCCCGGCAAGTACGTCTTCGTCGACGGCACCCAGGAGCAGCACGACCTGGTCAGCCGCACGATGGAGGACTCGTACCGTCAGGCGTACGCCACCTACCAGGAGATGCTCGCCGCCGGCGTCGCCCGCGAGGTCGCCCGCTCGGTCCTCCCCGTCGGCCTCTTCTCCTCGATGTACGCCACGTGCAACGCTCGCTCGCTGATGCACTTCCTCGGCCTGCGCACCCAGCACGAGCTCGCCGCGGTCCCGTCCTTCCCGCAGCGGGAGATCGAGATGGTCGGCGAGAAGATGGAGGAACACTGGGCCCGGCTGATGCCGCTGACCCATGGAGCCTTCAACAAGAACGGCCGTGTGGCCCCATAGGGCACAGATGTCCGAACCCCTCGAGCGAAGTGTCCGTATTGCGACGTTTCACGAAGTTCATCTAGGCTGATCAAACGGACCCGGCGCTGCCTGAACCCCCGAGCAGGCAGCGCCGGGCTCCCTTTCTCCTGTCCCCCTAGGGGACACCCGGCGCTGAGCAGCGAGTAGCGTGTTACCCATGGCTCCGATCTCCACTCCGCAGACCCCCTTCGGGCGGGTCCTCACCGCCATGGTCACGCCCTTCACGGCGGACGGCGCACTCGACCTCGACGGTGCCCAGCGACTGGCCACCCATCTGGTGGACGCAGGCAACGACGGCCTCGTCGTCAACGGCACCACCGGCGAGTCCCCCACCACCAGCGACGCGGAGAAATCGGAGCTCGTACGAGCGGTACTGGAGGCGGTCGGCGACCGCGCCCACGTCGTGGCCGGCATCGGCACCAACGACACCCACCACTCCATCGAGCTCGCCCGCACCGCCCAGCGGGACGGCGCACACGGCCTGCTCGCCGTCACGCCGTACTACAACAAGCCCCCGCAGGAGGGCCTGTACCGGCACTTCTCGGCCATCGCCGACGCCACCGAGCTCCCGGTGATGCTCTACGACATCCCCGGCCGCAGCGGCGTCCCGATCGACACCGAGACGCTCGTCCGGCTCGCCGAGCACCCGCGCATCGTCGCCAACAAGGACGCCAAGGGCGACCTCGGCCGCGCCAGCTGGGCCATCGCCCGCTCCGGCCTCGCCTGGTACTCCGGCGACGACATGCTCAACCTGCCCCTGCTCTCCGTCGGCGCCTGCGGCTTCGTCTCCGTCGTCGGCCACGTCGTCACCCCGGAGCTCCGCGCCCTCCTCGAGGCCCACCTGGGCGGCGAGATCCAGAAGGCCACCGAGATCCACCAGAAGCTGCTCCCGGTGTACACCGGGATGTTCCGCACCCAGGGCGTCATGACCACCAAGGCCGCCCTCGCCCTCCAGGGCCTCCCCGCCGGTCCCCTGCGGCTGCCCCTCGTGGAGCTGTCCCCCCAGGAGACCGAGCAGCTCAAGATCGACCTGGCCGCCGGCGGGGTAGAGCTCTGACAACGGACTTCACAACTGAACACTGACAACAGCAAGTGCACGAATGTCATGCGCGCCACGTGCCAAGGGGTACGTGGCGTGCGTGGTGAGGAGAGTCTTTTGAGTCATCCGCATCCTGAACTCGGTGCCCCGCCGAAGCTGCCGAAGGGCGCCCTGCGCGTCATCCCGCTCGGGGGGCTCGGTGAAATCGGCCGAAACATGACGGTCTTCGAATTCGACGGCCGTCTGCTCATCGTCGACTGCGGCGTCCTCTTCCCCGAAGAGGAGCAGCCCGGCATCGACCTGATCCTCCCGGACTTCACCATCATCCGGGACCGCCTCGACGACATCGAAGGCATCGTGCTCACGCACGGCCACGAGGACCACATCGGTGCCGTCCCCTACCTGCTCCGGCTCAAGCCGGACATCCCGCTGATCGGCTCCAAGCTGACCCTCGCCCTGATCGAGGCCAAGCTCCAGGAGCACCGCATCCGCCCCTACACCCTCGAGGTGAAGGAGGGCGACCGGGAGATCCTGGGCTCGTTCGACTGCGAGTTCATCGCGGTCAACCACTCCATCCCGGACGCGCTCGCGGTCGCGATCCGCACCCCTGCGGGCATGGCCGTCGCCACCGGCGACTTCAAGATGGACCAGCTCCCGCTGGACGGCCGCCTCACCGACCTCCACGCGTTCGCGCGGCTGAGCGAGGAGGGCATCGACCTCCTTCTCTCGGACTCCACGAACGCCGAGGTCCCGGGCTTCGTCCCGCCGGAGAAGGACATCTCCAACGTCCTGCGCACGGTCTTCGCGAACGCCCAGAAGCGCATCATCGTGGCCAGCTTCGCCAGCCACGTGCACCGCATCCAGCAGATCCTCGACGCCGCCCACGAGTACGGCCGCAGGGTCGCCTTCGTCGGCCGTTCGATGGTCCGCAACATGGGCATCGCCCGCGACCTGGGCTACCTCCGGGTCCCGGCCGGCCTCGTCGTGGACGTGAAGACCCTCGACGACCTGCCGGACGACGAGGTCGTGCTGGTCTGTACGGGTTCCCAGGGCGAGCCGATGGCGGCCCTGTCCCGCATGGCCAACCGCGACCACCAGATCCGGATCGTCCCCGGCGACACCGTGATCCTGGCGTCGTCCCTGATCCCGGGCAACGAGAACGCGGTCTACCGCGTGATCAACGGCCTGACCCGCTGGGGCGCGAACGTCGTCCACAAGGGCAACGCCAAGGTCCACGTCTCGGGCCACGCCTCGGCCGGCGAGCTGCTGTACTTCTACAACATCTGCCGCCCGAAGAACCTCATGCCGGTCCACGGCGAATGGCGCCACCTCCGCGCCAACGCCGAGCTCGGCGCGATGACGGGCATCCCCAAGGACCACATCGTCATCGCCGAGGACGGCGTCGTCGTCGACCTGGTCGACGGCCGCGCCCGGATCACCGGCAAGGTCCAGGCGGGTTACGTGTACGTCGACGGCCTGTCGGTCGGCGATGTCACCGAGACCTCCCTCAAGGACCGCCGGATCCTCGGCGAGGAGGGCATCATCTCGGTCTTCGTCGTGGTCGACTCCTCGACGGGCAAGATCGTGGGCGGCCCGCACGTCCACGCCCGCGGCTCGGGCATCGACGACTCCGCGTTCGACGCGGTGCTCCCGAAGATCGACCAGGCCCTGAACAAGTCGTTCCAGGACGGCGTCGTGGAACCCCACCAGCTCCAGCAGCTGATCCGCCGCAGCGTCGGCAAGTGGGTCTCCGACACCTACCGCCGGCGTCCGATGATCCTTCCGGTCGTCGTAGAGGTCTGACAGGTCTGACGGCCTGACCAGCGCAGCACCGGAGCGGGGCCCCTCGATTTGCATCGGGGCGCCCCGCTCCAGTACGTTTACGGCTCCGCCAGAACGGGAAGCCCCGGCGCCGACGTGCGCCCGAACGCTTCTCACGGAGGCGGAAAAACCGACTCAGATCTTCTGATAAAGTCGGAACCGCCGAAAGGCCCCCGGAGTGAAAACAAAAGGGACCGGAAAGCACCGAGGAAATCGGATCGGAAAGATCTGATAGAG
>NZ_JBHTSA010000206.1:0-7401 GCF_042795405.1 Streptomyces sp. NPDC056480
GGCGGATCTTCTGCAAAGCCCGCGTCAGCCCCAACAAGCTCACGTCAATCGTCAAGGCCGTCCTCACCCTGGAGAAGCAACGCTGAAGAAGCTCAGTGAGCTTCTTCAACTCGGGTTCGGCCGGAGGCGCTCAAGAGGGTCTGACCTGCACAGACACTTCAGGTGGGTCACCCGATCGGCGGGCAAGCTGAAGAAGCTCAGTGAGGCGGGCGGGTCATGAGGGCTCCCGCGAGGTGAATGATGGCTCAGAGCGGTGGGGATGGCCTTCGTGGCCGCGGGAGAGCCTGGGGTGGTCCATGAGCCGGCCCAGGGTTCTGCCTCGACGGTCCACCGGCGAAGCGGGATGCCAACCCCTCGCGACGGACGGCGCGCATGACGATACTGCTGGTAGTAGCCGCCGTTGCCCCGAGTCCTGCGGGCCGTCGGATGTCCGTCGGCGGCGCCCTCGGTTCGTGCTGCCGACGGACAGGCCGGCACGCTGGCTGGGGCGACCAGCACTCCGAGGACTCCGATGCGCCGAGGGCGATGCTCCCTTGCGCCCGACGATCTTCTCTCCGTGTCGCCACCCTGGCCGGAGGCAGGGCCGTTGGCGAGGGCCTTGATGCTCTGCGAATCGATGACACGCGCGCACTCGACCCCTGGATGCGGCCTTGTCGCCTGAACAGGCTGTTGAGTGGCGCCGCCCGGCTGCCGCTGGGTGAAGTAGGCACACAGCCCGGACTCAATCGGTCGTCGTAACACCAGCTTCTTGAGTCAAGAGTAGGTGTTCGTTGAGGGCTTCGGCGGGTGTCTTCCACCCGAGGGTTTTCCGGGGCCGGCTGTTGAGGGCGAGTGCAACGGCCTCGAGGTCGTCCGGCTGCCATCTGGACAGGTCCGTGCCTTTCGGTGCCTCTGTGTTTGTCAAGCCGCATGGGACGGTGGCGTAGTGAGCTGCCTCGACTTTCGTGGAGTCCGCGATCGTGTGATCAAGCGGTCTGCGGGGCTTGCGCCTGGTGTTCCCGGTACGTGTGCTCGTACTCGTCAGGCGGGACGTAGCCGAGGGCGGAGTGGAGTCGTTTGCTGTTGTACCAGGCGACCCACCCGAAGACGGCCCGCTCGACCTCGTCGGAGTCCCGCCACGGGCCCTGATGCTCGATCAGTTCGGCCTTGGACGTGCCGTTCAGGGCCTCAGCCATGGCATTGCCGTAGCTGTCCGCGACGGAGCCGACCGACGCGGAGACGCCAACTTGAGACAATCGCTCTGTGTAGCGAATGGACACATATTGCGACCCGTGGTTGCTGTGGTGGATCAGGTTGGTGTCCTTCTTGATCTTCTGCCGCCATAGCGCCATCTCCAGAGCGTCCAGGGGCAGGTCGGTGCGCATGTGGTCGGCGACCTGCCAGCCCACGATCCGGCGGGAGTACGCGTCCAGGACAAATGCCACGTAGGCCCAGCCCGGCCAGGTGCGGACGTAGGTCAGGTCGGCGAGCCGGAGCTGGTTCGGGCGTTCGGCCTCGAATTGGCGGCTGACCAGGTCGGGCGGGCGCGGGGCGGCCGGCTCCGGGATGGTGGTGCGGCGGCGCCGGCCGCGGATGACGCCCTCGATGCCGAGCTCTCGCATCAGCCGCTCGGCGGTGCACCGCGCGACTCGGTGGCCCGAGCGGACGAGGGCGCGGGTGATCCGGCGGGCTCCGTAGGTGCGGCCGGAGTCTTCCCATACGGCCGTGACCAGGGGAATCAGATTCTCGTCGCGGAGCCGGCGAGCCGACTTCGGCCGCGTCCTGCGCGCGAAGTACGCCGACGGGGACAGGTCCAGCACCCGGCAGACGGGATCGGCCCCGAAGCCGTCATGCAGATGGTCGATCACCTGCTCGGCCTCGTCCGGGGACGGTCGATCTCCTGGGCAAAAAACACCGAAGCGGCCTTCAAGATCTCATTCGCCCGCCTCAGCTCCACTACTTCCTTGCGGAGTTCTTTCAGCTCGTCGCGCTCGAGGGTGGTGAGCCGGTCTGAGGCGTCCCCCGGAGTGTGGACACGGGGGTTTCATGCCGCGAGCGTGAGCCTATGCTCTGCCCGGTGCTGCTGTTCGAACTCGACGGGTGAGAGGTAGTCGAGGCTGCTGTGGCGCCTGCGGGCGTTGTAGTACGTCAGCCACTGGAAGATCTCCAGCCTGGCCTGACGCACCGTCGTGAACACCCCCTGCATCGCTTCTCTCTTCAGCCCCTGCCAGAAACTCTCGGCCAGCGCGTTGTCGTAGCTCGACCCGACACGACCCATGCTCCTGCGGATGCTGAAACGGTCGCTGACCTGAGCGAACGCTGCTGAGGTGTACTGGGATCCCCTGTCCGCGTGGAAGATCACTCCCTCGATGTGGCCGCCGCGGGTCGCCACCGCCATCGTGAGCGTATCGACGACCAGCCCGGTCCTCATGTGGGTTGCCATCGACCAGCCGGGCACCCGGCGCGAGCAGATGTCCAGGACGCAGGCCAGGTAGAGCCACGTGCCGCCGACCTGCACGTATGTGATGTCGCCGCACCACTTCTCGTCCAGCTTCACAGCGGTGAAGTCACGTCGGACCAGGTCCGGTGCGGGTGGCGCGAGCCGGTCAGGAACGGTGGTGCGCTTGCGCCGCCGCAGGTGCCGGCCCTCAATCCCGTTGACGCGCATGAGCCGCTCGACGCGCTTGCGGTTGACCGTGTGCCCGAACCCGCGCAGTTCGGCGTGAACGCGGCGGACCCCGTAGGTTCCCCGGTGACCGGCGTGGATCTCGCGGATCTCAACGACCAGGGCGTCGTCGTCCGTCCGGCGGACCTCGCGGGCCTCGGCGCCGGCGAGCCACCGGTAGCAGCCCGAGCGCGAAAGGCCCAGGGCCCGGCATATCCGCTGCACGCCGAAGCCGGCGCGGTGGACGGAGATGAAGCCCCAGCGGCCGGTCATGCCCTCATCTCCTTCGCGAAATACTGGGCCGCCCGCCGCAGGATCTCCCGTTCGAGCTCCCACTCCTTCTCCGCCTTGCGCAGCCGGCCGAGCTCGGCCCGCAGCCGGGCGAGCTCCTCGTCCCGGCTCTCCACCATCGCGCCGCCGCCGTGGCCGCCGGTGCGGCCGGCCTGCTAGTCGGCCTGGCGCACCCAGGACCGCAGCGTCTCGCCGGTCACCCCGACATCCGCAGCGACCGCCGCGTACGCGCGCCGACCAGCGGCCGCGCGATACAGCGCCACCGCGTCGTTCCTGAACTCCTCCGGATACGGAGACCTACGTCCCACCAGGACACCCTTCCTCGAACCATCAAGATCCATTGTCAGAGTGTCCACACCTCGGGTGTCGCCTCAGGACCTCGCAGACCAGGTCGGTGAGGGCATGGCGGGTGATCTCTGCCGGACCGGCGGGGACGACCGAATCCACCAGCTGCTCGGCCTTGGCCGCGGACAGGTCGGGCGGTGCACCGCCCGGCAGGAGCGCACGCAGCAGCGCGTGGAGCTGGTTGACCGCGCGGACTCTGGCCTGGGCGAGATTGCTGCGCCGCTCGTCCAGCAGCGCCAGTGCGTCCGTCGAGCTCTCGGGACGCACGGGCCTCGCATCGCCCTGGAGCGCGGCGACGCATGCCGCCGCAGCCGCGTCGATGCGGTCGTTCTTGCGGCCGGCCCCGCGCGAGAGCTGGCGGACCCGGGCGGTCGCGCTGGGCGGGACATCGACGACCTCTTCTCCGCGGGCGAGCAGCCATGAGGTCAGGTGGTGTCCCAGACCTCTGGCGTTCTCCACGGCCCATCGCCGCTCGGGCCACTGACGTGCCCAGTCCAGCATGCGCTGGTACTCCTCGAGCGATACGTCGATGCGCGTCGAAGCGTGATCACGGTTGGTTTCCGGATCGACAGCTGTGGCTGTGTGGGTGGACTTGTGCGGGTCGATGCCGATCAGCATCATCGGCGGTCCCTCTTCTCGGTCGTCGGGGCGATGGGATCCGCGGCTGACAGCCCGACTTCGAGAAACGTGGGGTGGCTGATGGTCATGCCTCCGTTGAGTCAAGCCGCGAACGGGCACCGAGCAGGTCGACACACCCAAAGAGAGCCAGCCCTTGCGGGCGGCAGGAAGTACTCGAGTCAGCCTGCCCGGCGTCCTGCGGCACGTTACGGGCGGCCAACCCGATCACGACACCGCTACCCCCATACAAGTCGGGAAGTACTGCCGCAGCAGCCCGTTCGTGTTCTCGTTCGTGCCGCGTTGCCAGGGACGGTGCGGGTCCGCGAAGTAGATCTCGAGGCCGGTATCAACGCGGAGCCGGGCATGTTGGGCCAGTTCCTTGCCACGGTCCCAGGTCAGCGACCGGCGCAGCTGTTCGGGCAGTGTAGTGATCGTGGCAGCGATCGCGTCCCTGACGGCCTCGGCTCCCAGACCGGGCCCGCAGTCTGTTCGTCCTGCGGAGTTAAGGACGGCCAAGGCTTCAGCACCTCTGTGAGTGGACGTACCCGGCGTGCGGGACTGCAATTGACCAGGACATCAACGTGGCGGTCAACATCGCCAAGGCGGCCGGGCTGCCGTATCGGCGCTGCGGAGCGCGGAGAGGACCGTCAAAGTCGGACTATGTAGTCCGGCGCTGAAAGGGCCGTGGCCGTGCTGTTGGTCGCCTTGCTCGTGCTGCTGGAAAGGGCGGATGGCGGTCGAATGCGCCGGTGCTGCTCACGGAATGGGCGGTCTGTCTGCTGGCTTGCCGGGCCCGGTTTCTGCTGCTCGTTCCGTACTGTCAGGCCCAGCGCTTGTTCTGCAGGGCAGGTTCAGCTGGCCGAAGCGCGATCTACCATCCGGTCGGACCGAGAGCCGTCCCGGTGTCCGAAAGCTCCAGGCGACACCGCGGTCGTTGCTCCTGCCGTGTTCTGTGAGGAGCTGATGATGACTGTTGCCAGGCACATTATCTGTCATATTTACACTTCAGGGCTGATTCTTTTATTACGGCCTTTAAAGGGAGGGGTCAGCTTGGGGCTAAGGCGACTGAGCCAGGAAACTGCGCTGCTTGGCGGGATGAATGCGAGATATAGAATGAAAACGGCAAAGCTGAAACAGCCAACCTTGATGGTCGCAAGGATCGACAAGTGCAGTGTGGCTCCAGCACACAGGATCCAGGGGCGCAGACGGAGGTTCCAGACAAGGGTGGCGAGGGCAAACTCGACGAAGAGCGTTCCCCAGGTAGCTATTTGCATGATTTGAGGCTGGCCGACAAGCCACCCTGGCAGCTGGAAGTTCGCCAGCTCAGGCAGCCGCAATGCGTAGGAGACCGCTGAGCCATCGATCCACGTCTCACCCCTGAGCTTGAGCTGCACGGTTGTCAGGTAGATGAGGCACATCTGGACCTGCAGGAGTCTGACCGCCCAGGGGGCCCGTCTCTGGGAAGTCCAGAAGGATCCAGCAGTGCGGCGTCGGTCCAAGGAGAGTGCTGCGCCGCTGGGTGCCAGGGTCAGGAACAGTGCCTCGACAACAAGTAGTGCATCCCCGGAGTTGATTACGGACGGGTCGCGACGCGTGAATGACATGAGGCAGACGAAAACGACAAGTGCAGCTGCTCGGCTGTGCCAACCGGCAGCCAGTGCGAGCGCTGACAGCAGTGTCATTGCCCAGACAGTGAATACGGCCTGGTCCGCAGGGAACAGATGCAGGAGCCCCCATGTATACGGAATGGACATGGGATGTGGGGACACGCCGGAGGACCCGAAGAAGGTGAGAAGGTCCGGCAGCAACGCGATGGCCCACGCTGCGACGAGGAGTCCGAAGCAGATCCGCACAATGCCGAGGACGATCATCGGCTGCGGCTGGAACCAGAAGCTATTCCATGGCCCGAAACGCGGGCCGGCGGCTTCGTCCCGCAAATCCTGTCCGTGAACTCGCGCAGGGTATCTGGTCATGAGAGTGACTCGTCGTAGATGGTTTGCAGATTTCGCTGCGGAGGTTCAGTTGCCCCCGGTGGGGGGAGAGCCTGACTGGCAAGCAGTATGCGAACTCGTGTTGCGCGTACCCGGCCCTGATGCATCTGTTCAGCGACCCAGCGGGCCAGTCCTGGGCGTAACTCCGGAGCCGTAGCCAGGTTCGACGTGATCTTCTCCCACCTGTAGGTCCAGTAGTGGCTCAGCAGCGGATCTCCGTCGGGAATGCTCCACACTGCTTCCCGGCCGTTGCTCAACGTTACTACCACGCTGATTTCCTTAGTGAACCCTGGAGGATTAGGTGCGAACATACTCCAGGTCTGGTCCACGCCGCCGGCGAGACGTATAGGCGCCACGACGGACACTGCGCGATCCCTGGCGGAACCATCAGGCAGCCAACCCGGTAGCACGGGCAGGAAAAGTGTGAAGACAAGCGCGCAGATCAGCACCCGGCCGAGGGCGCTCGCCTCAATACGTTCCTGGAGCCGTGAGCACTTGCCGGGACGTCGGATAAGTCGTGCCATATGGATGAGGCTACGTGCATGTACCGGATGTTCAATGCAATGAGCCCTCTCGTGCTACTTCTTGCTCAAATCTACACATGCAGCAGTTGCGATAGGTAGCGATTACTCAGTCGTCTTCCTTGCTCCTGCCCTCAGTGTTAGGTCTCGATCGCATCAGCCGGACCCTCAGCCATCCTGACTAGCTGACGTCCCGTAGCGACGAGTTTGCCGGCCCCAGACGAACAGCGCACGCACAAGGAGAACTTTCATGAAGTGGTACAGAGAACTCAGCATGAAGTCGAAGAGGACGGTGAAGGGCACATCCGCGGCCACTGCCGCAGCGGCAGCTGTTGCCGTAGCCGCCCTGATGACTGGCCCAGCCGGCCAACTTCAGGCTGACACCACCGGCACCACCGGTGAAGTGACTGATGAGAGCAACGCGGTCTCGGATACCTTCATCAACCCTGGTTCCGGAGGCTGGCTGGGTAACCACAACGAACTGTTGGTCGTCTGACCGCATCCGACCGGTGGCAGGTGCGACGAAACCGCATTGCCTGCCGCCCGTACGCTGCTGTGGACCCTCCACCGTTGCATCGTTGCCTGGAGCACGCTGGGCGGTGACGATGAGTCTCTCGTCGCCGACCGCCTCAGCCTCCAACGACTTTTGCATCGTCCTCCGCGAGGTAGCACGATGTGACGCATACCAGTAGTGCTGTCCCGGTTGGCACCAGCAGTTGAGACGGCAATTCCCTGCGTTGGCAAGGCAGCGGTCTCCTGCTACTCCACCAGGATCTGACGAGACCTCCTCTGAGCGCTCGCTTCCAGGACGAGAGCCTGGGCAGGGTGATGTATCAGGGACCAGTCGCGAGCAGTCCGGCCCAACTACGGCACGAGGGTTGCCACGCAAAGAATCGGGGCACAGCGCATGGAGCAGTACGAGCCCGACAGCCTCTCCGCCGCGCAGACGGCGGCGATACGTCGCAGCCTGACGAGCGGCCGGGGCGCCCTC
>NZ_JBHTSA010000207.1:0-7353 GCF_042795405.1 Streptomyces sp. NPDC056480
GCCGTTCCCGGCACCGGGGCCCTCACGCGTCCGTCAGTCGTGCCAGGCGCCCAGTTCCTCCAGGATCACCTGGAGGGGCTCGAAGAGGCCGGGAGGGGCCGCCAGGGCCAGTTCGCCGGACTCCGGCTCCCCCGGGCGGCCGCCGGTCAGCGCGCCCGCCTCGCGGGCGATCAGGGCGCCCGCGGCGAGGTCCCAGGGGTTGAGGCCCCGCTCGTAGTAGGCGTCCAGGCGGCCGGCGGCGACGTCGCAGAGGTCGATGGCGGCGGAGCCGCCGCGGCGGATGTCGCGGACGCGGGGGATCACCTGCCGGGCGACATCGGCCTGGTGGGCCCGCCGGGCCTGGACGTATCCGAAGCCGGTGCCGAGGAGCGCCTGGTCGAGCGGGGGCGAGGGGCGGACCGCGAGGCGCCGCTCGTCCGCCCGGGCACCACCGTCGGCCCGGGCGCCGCCGTCGGCGTACGCGCCGCCGCCGAGGACCGCCCGGTAGGTCTCGCCGCGCATCGGGGCCTCGACGACGCCGACCACGGTCTCGCCGTCCCGTTCGGCGGCGATCGAGACCGCCCAGGTGGGCAGTCCGTAGAGGTAGTTCACGGTGCCGTCGAGCGGGTCGATCACCCAGCGGACCCCGCTGGTGCCGGGGCTCGACGCGCCCTCCTCGCCGAGGAAGCCGTCCTGCGGGCGGTGGTCGGCGAGGAAGCCGGTGATCAGCTTCTCGGCGGCGATGTCCATCTCGGTGACGACGTCGATGGGGCTCGTCTTGGTCTTCGCCACGGCCAGGTCGTCCGGCCTGCCGTCGCGCAGCAGCGCTCCGGCCCGCCGTGCGGCCTCCAGGGCGAGGTCGAGCAGTTCGGTGAGCAGCGGGTCGGTCACGTCGGTCCCTTCGGTCACGTCGTCGGGCATCTCGGTCACGGGGTTCCTCACGCGTACGGGCTGTCGGCGCCGGCCGCCGCCGGGCGCTCCGCCCTGGCCGGGCAGCAACCGATCGGGCACAGGTCGTGGGAAGGGCCGAGGGCGCCCAGCGCGCACCGCTCGAACCGGGCCCCCCGCTCGTGTGCGGCCCGCTCCAGGAGGAGTTCGCGGACGGCGGCGGCGAAGCGCGGGTCGGCGCCGACGGTGGCCGAGCGCCGGACGGGCAGGCCGAGTTCGGCGGCCTTGGCCGTGGCCTCGGTGTCGAGGTCGTAGAGGACCTCCATGTGGTCGGAGACGAAGCCGATGGGGACCATGACGGCCGCGGGCACACCGGCGCCGTGCAGTGCCTCCAGGTGGTCGCAGATGTCGGGCTCGAGCCACGGGATGTGGGGGGCGCCGCTGCGGGACTGGTAGACGAGCTCCCAGGGGTGGTCGTTGCCGGTCCGCTCGCGGACGGCGTCGGCGATCACCCGGGCGACGTCGAGGTGCTGGCGGACGTAGGCGCCGCCTTCGCCGTGCTCGGTGACCGGTCCCGAGGAGTCGGCGGCGGAGTCGGGGATGGAGTGGGTGGTGAAGGCGAGGTGGGCGCCGGCGCGGACGGACGGGTCGAGTTCGGCGAGAGAGGCGAGGACGCCCTCGACCATGGGTTCGACGAATCCGGGGTGGTTGAAGTAGTGCCGGAGCTTGTCGACCCGGGGCAGCGGGAGCCCCTCCGCTTCGAGGGTGGCGAGCGCGTCGGCGAGGTTCTCGCGGTACTGGCGGCAGCCGGAGTAGGAGGCGTACGCGCTGGTCGTGAGGACGGCGATATGACGTCGGCCGTCGGTGATCATCTCGCGGAGGGTGTCGGTGAGGTACGGGGCCCAGTTCCGGTTTCCCCAGTGGACGGGGATGGTCAGGCCGGCGCCCGCGAAGTCCGTCCGCAGCGCGTCGAGGAGCGCGCGGTTCTGTTCGTTGATCGGGGAGACGCCGCCGAAGAGGAAGTAGTGCTGCCCCACTTCCTTGAGCCGTTCCTTCGGGATGCCTCGGCCGCGCGTCACGTTCTCCAGGAACGGGACCACGTCGTCCGGGCCCTCGGGGCCGCCGAACGAGAGCAGCAGCAGGGCGTCGTACGGGGCGGGATCGTGCTGATCGGACATGGCACCGATCCTCCCACCCGTCCCGGGTGCGGAACGGCGCGGCCCGTCCGACGCCGCCCGACCGGCGGTCTCGTGCCGCGGTCGTGCCCTGCGTCCGGCGGTCGCGCCCGGCGTCCGGCGGTCCCGCCGGACGAGCGCGGGCCCGTCCCGCGCTCGTCCGAAAAAGGGGGATGACCCATCGACTTCAACACCGTAGGCTTTAGCTATTAATTACACGTGTTGAGTCGTCGTGCGGAGCCCGCTCCGAAGCACGGAGATCCGGAGAACCTCTTGCCCAGTCCCTACCGCGCGATCTTCAAGGCGCCCGGCACCGCGTCGTTCTCCGTCGCAGGCTTCCTCGGCCGGATGCCGCTGTCCATGATGGGCATCGGCATCGTGACCATGATTTCGCAGGTCACCGGCCGGTACGGGCTCGCCGGCGCCCTCTCGGCGGCGCTCGCGATGTCCGCCGCGGTCCTCGGCCCCCTGTTCTCCCGGCTCGTCGACCGGCACGGCCAGCGCCGGGTGCTCCGCCCGGTGACCCTGGTCTCGCTCGTGGCCGCCGCGGGCCTGCTCCTCTGCGTGCAGCAGCAGGCCCCCGACTGGACGCTCTTCGTGTTCACGGCCGTGATCGGCTGTGTGCCGAGCGTCGGCGCGATGACCCGGGCCCGCTGGGCGGAGATCTACCGGGGCGACGAGCGGCGCCTCCACACGGCGTACTCCTGGGAGTCGATCGTCGACGAGGTGTGCTTCATCTTCGGCCCGATCCTCTCCATCGGCCTTTCGACGACCTGGTTCCCCGAGGCCGGTCCGCTGTTCGCCGGGGTGTTCCTCACCGTCGGCGTCTTCTGGCTGACCTCGCAGCGCGCCACCGAGCCGGTTCCGCACCCCCATGAGGGCGGCAGGACCGCTTCCGCGCTCCGCTCCCCCGGCCTGCAGGTCCTGGCCCTCGCGTTCGTCGCCACCGGGGCCATCTTCGGCTCGGTCGACGTGGTCACCGTGGCCTTCGCCGAGGAGCAGGGCCACAAGGCCGCCGCCAGTCTCGTCCTGGCCGTCTACGCGCTGGGTTCCGGTCTGGCCGGCGCCGTCTTCGGACTGCTCCACCTCAAGGGCGACCCGTCCCGCCGCTGGCTCCTGGGCATCTGCGCGATGGCCGTGAGTATGATCCCCCTCCTACTGGCCGGGAACCTGCCGTTGCTGGCCGTGGCGCTCTTTGTCGCGGGCCTGTCCATCGCACCGACGATGGTGACCACCATGGCCCTCGTCGAAGCGCACGTACCGCGCACCAAGCTGACCGAGGGCATGACCTGGACGGGTACCGGCCTCGCGATCGGCGTGGCGCTCGGCTCCTCGGCCGCCGGCTGGGTGGTCGACGCGTCGGGGGCCGAGGCGGGGTACGTGGCGCCCGTCGTCTCGGGTGCGCTCGCGGTCGCGGTGGGTCTCCTCGGACACCGCCGGCTGAGCAGGCCGGCGCCGAACCGGGAGGGGCAGCGTGAGCGGGACGACAACAGCGGGGTCGGGCAGCACCAGGACGGCGGACAGCCCGTGGCGTAACTGGGCGGGGAACGTCACCTCCCGCCCCGTGCGGGAGGTGAGCCCGGCCTCGGCCGAGGAGCTCGCCGAGGCGGTGCGCCGGGCGGCCGAGGACGGGCTGCGGGTGAAGACGGTCGGCACCGGCCACTCCTTCACCTCGATCGCGGCCACCGACGGCGTCCTCATCCGGCCCGGTCTGCTGACCGGGATCCGGCGGATCGACCGCGAGTCGATGACCGTGACGGTCGAGTCGGGCACCCCGCTCAAGCGGCTCAACGTGGCGCTGGCCAGGGAGGGCCTGTCGCTCACGAACATGGGCGACATCATGGAGCAGACCGTCGCCGGCGCCACCTCCACCGGGACGCACGGCACGGGCCGCGACTCGGCCTCGATCGCCGCGCAGATCCGCGAGCTGGAGCTGGTGACGGCCTCGGGCGAGCTGCTCACCTGCTCGGAGAAGGAGAATCCGGAGGTCTTCGCGGCCGCCCGGATCGGACTCGGCGCCCTCGGCGTGGTCACGGCGATCACCTTCGCGGTCGAGCCGGTCTTCCTGCTCACCGCGCGCGAGGAGCCGATGACCTTCGACCGGGTCACCTCGGAGTTCGACGCGCTGCACGCGGAGAACGAGCACTTCGAGTTCTACTGGTTCCCCCACACGGACAACTGCAACACCAAGCGCAACAACCGCAGCGCGGGCCCCGCCGCTCCCCCCGGCCGGGTCAGCGGCTGGATCGAGGACGAGCTGCTCTCCAACGGGCTCTTCCAGGTGGCGTGCTCGCTGGGCAAGGCGGTGCCGCCGGCCATTCCCTCGATCGCCAGGCTCTCCAGCCGGGCGCTGTCGGCCCGTACGTACACCGACATCCCGTACAAGGTCTTCACCTCGCCGCGCCGGGTGCGCTTCCTGGAGATGGAGTACGCGCTTCCGCGCGAGGCGGCGGTGGCCGCGCTGCGCGAGCTCAAGGCCATGGTCGAGCGCTCGCCGCTCAAGGTGAGCTTCCCGGTGGAGGTGCGGACGGCCCCGGCGGACGACATCGCGCTGTCCACGGCCTCGGGCCGGGAGACCGCGTACATCGCCGTCCACCTCTACAGGGGAACGCCCCACCGCGCGTACTTCACGGCGGTGGAGCGCATCATGACGGCGCACGGGGGACGCCCCCACTGGGGCAAGGTCCACACCCGTGACGCCGCCTACCTCTCCGGGGTCTACCCGCGCTTCGCCGAGTTCACAGCGCTGCGGGACAGGCTCGACCCGGACCGGCTCTTCGCCAACGACTATCTGCGCCGGGTCCTGGGCGACTGACGGTCACTCGGCTCCCACAGCGGTTCCGTCCCCGGCTCCCGCCGGGGTCGGCGCCGTCGGGGTCTCCGGCGTGACCGTCCCGGTGGTCGGTTCCCGCGTCGGGGCGGTCGGCTCCGTCGTCGGAGCCGTGGGGGTCGGGGTGGGCGTCGGCTCGCCGCCGGTCGACTCGGAGGGCGTCGGCTCCGGCGAGGGGGTCGCGGTGCCGTTCCGCCCGCCGTCCTGGTCGCCCGGGGTCGGGGTGGCGCCCGTCGAGGGGCTGCCGGCGCCGTCGTCGGGACGCCCGGTGCCGTCGGCGGATCCGGAGGGCGCGGTCGAGGGGTGCTCGTCCCCGGCCGGCGGTGCCTCCTGGCCCGAACCGCCACCGCCCCGGACGACGGATCCGAACGTGGTGGTGCCCTGCTTGCCGCTGAAGTCCTGCCCCGAGACGAGTTCATAGGCGGTGATGCCGCCCATGGTGACGCCGAAGACGAGCGCGGCGGCGATCGCCGGGCGCTTCCAGCCGCGGACCCGGGTGCCGTGGGTGGTCGCCGTGCCGAACTCCTCGTCGAGACCATCGGCGTACGGGGCGGGTGCCCGGACCGTGCCCAGCATCAGGGTGTGGTCGTCGTTCCGCGGCCCCGGGGCGAGCGGCACCTGACGGGCCCTCGGCTTGGCGGCGACCGTCGCGTCGCGCACCTGCTCGCCGGTGCGCCGGAAGAGGTGCTGGAAGAGCGGACCGCCGCAGGTGGCGATGACACTGATCACACCGGCGCCGAGGATCGTGCCGTACACGCCGAGGGTGGAGGCGAGTTTGGCGGCGATGACCGCGGCCAGGGCGCTGCCCGAGACCTGAGCCACGCTCAGGTCGATCCTCCGCTTCCCGCTCTCCGTCTCCTCCCGCTCGTCCGAGTCGGTATCCGGCCTGTGACGCATCTCCAACCCCTGATCCAGCCCCTGATGGCTCATCTGTTCGCCTTGCACCCAGAAGGGACAAATGGGCGAAGGGAATAGTTCCGTTTCTGCTCTTTCTGTGAAGAGCGACACGTAAGGGGGAAGATCGCGGAGACTCAACTCCCGTACCGCCCGCAAAGTTGGGCGGCGCGCCGGTCCACCCAGGTGGCCCGAATGGAGTACATTGACGAACCCTGGGTCCGGACGCCCTCACGGGTGCCCGGGATCAAGGGGAGGGGGCCGGACACGGCGCTCGACCGGCGGCGCGGCGGCATCGCACGGGAACCGACTGCACAGAGTGACCGCCTGTCACTCCGGGTAGCCAACAGGTAACCGTGTCATAACGGCGTCCCAGGGTCCACGCCCGACACGCCGGGCAACTCGGCAAGGTAGTGGCAGGCTGCACCCGGGCAGGCCACACTCGACTAGCGGAAGCAGCGACGCACGTGACGTCGGCAGGCACCACCCGGGAGGTCCCCATGCCCGAACTGCGTGTCGTGGCCGTCTCCAACGACGGCACACGACTGGTGCTGAAGGCTGCTGACAGCACGGAGTACACACTTCCGATCGACGAGCGGCTTCGCGCCGCCGTGCGCAACGACCGCGCGCGCCTCGGCCAGATCGAGATCGAGGTGGAGAGCCACCTCCGCCCCCGCGACATCCAGGCACGGATACGAGCCGGTGCCTCCGCGGAGGAGGTCGCCCAGATGGCCGGGATCCCCGTCGACCGCGTACGCCGCTTCGAGGGCCCCGTACTCGCCGAGCGCGCCTTCATGGCGGAGCGGGCCCGCAAGACCCCGGTCCGCAGGCCCGGCGAGAACAGCGGTCCCCAGCTCGGCGAGGCGGTGCAGGAGCGGCTGCTGCTGCGCGGCGCCGAGAAGGACACCGTGCAGTGGGACTCCTGGCGCCGCGACGACGGCACCTGGGAGGTGCTGCTCGTCTACCGCGTCGCCGGCGAGGTCCACACGGCCAGCTGGACGTACGACCCGCCCCGGCGGCTCGTCCAGGCCGTGGACGACGAGGCCCGTGCCCTGATCGGCGAGACGGACGACACGATCGCCGCCGCGCCGGAGCCGAGCTTCCCGTTCGTGCCGCGCATCGCCCGGCTGCCCCGGGACAGGCCGCTCGACCGCGCCCTTGACCGTCAGCTCGACCACCGCCAGCTGGAGCGGGCGTCCGCGTCCGCCGAGCCGGAGGACGAGCGGGACTCCCTGACGAGCCTCCTGGAGGCCGTGCCGAGCTTCCGCGGCGACATGGTCGTGCCCGAGCAGCCGGACTCGTCGGAGCCCTCGGAAGAGGCCGAGGCGGAGGAGCCGCCGGCCCCGGCGGCTTCGGCGGGCGCCGGTTCCGCGTACGCCGACGTCCTCATGCCGCGCGCGGTCTCGGGCCACCGGGACCGGCTCACCGGCACCACCGACCGGCAGGCCGAGGCGGACGGCGTCCGCCCGGGCCGCCGCGCGGCGGTGCCGAGCTGGGACGAGATCGTCTTCGGCACCCGCAGGAAGAAGCAGGACTGACGGCCGCAGCCGCTGTCGTACGAGAAGCGGGCCCGCGCCGGATCGGCGC
>NZ_JBHTSA010000208.1:0-7162 GCF_042795405.1 Streptomyces sp. NPDC056480
GCCCCGGGGAGGGGGCGCCGCCGCTTCTCGCTTCCCGCGTGCTCAGTTCTTGAACGCGGAGGCGAGGCCGAAGCGCCACAACTGGTCGACGCGGGACCGCTCCTGGGCGTTCGGCTGGGCGTTCTGGCAGGACGTGCCGGGGCCGCCGCCCGACATCAGCTCGCTGCACGGACCGCTGTAGTGGTCCGGCAGCCCGAGGACGTGCCCCGTCTCGTGGGCGGTCACACGGGTGGAGTTGTACTGCTGGTTCTGCCGGTAGTCGAGGAAGATGTAACCGCCGCCGTGGCCGTCGGTGCTCGCGTACGAGCCGCGGGAGTCGTTGCCCTCGTAGTAGCGGAAGTCCGGGTTGCTGCCCTCGACGAGCCGGACGTTCACCACCGAGCTGTTCCATATCTGCGCCGAGCGGGAGATCTGGCTGCGGAAGCTCGGCGCGTTGGACGCGCTGTAGACCACGGTGACGGCGGCCGCGCCGGGAGCGGCGGCCCGCTTCTTCGCCACCGACTTCACGACGGCGTCGAAGAAGGCCTGGTTGGCCTTCGCCTCCTCGGCCGAACCGGCGTACGCCACGGCGGTGTTGCCGGCGGCCGGGACGCCGGTGGGGGCGCTCGCGGCCACGGCCGGGGCCGCACCGAGGGAGGCGGCGAGACCGAGGCCGAGGGCCGTGGCCAGGACAGAGGTGAGGACCTTGGGGTGACGCATGGGGGGCTCCTCCTGTAGGGGATGGGAGAGAGTCTCGGGGGAGCCGGGGCGCGTGGGGATGATGTCAACCGGCGATAGCATCACCGCATCACCTGGTGGAAACACCCTCAACTCCCTTGAAATCAAAGGTGATTGAGGGGTTCCGGGTATCTGGTGCGAGTCAGGGAGCCGCCCTACCCTCGGGGCATGGAGCTGGAGGTGAGACACCTGCGCGCGCTCTGCGCCATCGCGGACACGGGCAGCCTGCACAAGGCGGCCCGCCAACTGGGCATGAGCCAGCCGTCGTTGACCACCCAGCTGCGCCGCATCGAGAACTCCCTGGGCGCCGAACTCTTCTCCCGCGGCCGCACCGGCTGCCGACCCACCCCGCTCGGCCGCTCCCTGCTCAGCCGGGCCCGCCCGCTCGTCGCCGACATGGCGGCGCTCGTCACCGAGACCCGGGCCGCCGCCGCCCGCACCGACGGACTCGGGCTCCGCGTCGGCTCCACCGCGAGCCGGGCGCTCCCGGGCTGGCTGCGCCGCCTCCGCCAGCGGCTGCCCGGCACCGACATCGGCCTGCGGATGGACGTCTCCGCCAACGCGCTGCTGCGGAGCGTCGCCGCGGGGCAGCTCGACGTGGCCTTCGTGCACGAGGTGGAGGGCTGCCCGTTACGGGTGCCCGAGGGCCTCAGGGAGCGGGTCCTGGTCGCCCGCGAGCCGCAGTTCGTCTCCCTGGCCCGTGACCATCCCGCCGCCGCCCGGCCCGTGGTGGACCTCGCCGACCTGGCGGGCGACCACTGGATGGTCGACCCCACCGTGGACGGCGAATGGGACGGCCTCCGCCGGGTCCTGGACGCCGCCGGCATCGACCCGCCGCTGCTGCACGGCGACTACCACACGGCCGCCTCCCTCATCGTCCTCGGCGAGGCCGTCGCCCCCTGCCAGCCGACCTCCGTCCCGCGCGAGGACATGGCCGTCCGCCCGCTGCGCGGCGACCCGCTGGCCGTGCGGCTCCTGCTGTACGCGCGCCCCGGGGCGCCCCTGGACACGCTGTACGCGGAACTCGCGGCGGCCTACCGGGAGGTGGCCCTCAGGGCCGCCCCGTACCGCGAGTGGCTTCGGCGCCAGGGGACGGCGGCGACGCTGTCGGTGGGACCGTGCATGATGACGGCATGAGCGAACACCCGGCACAGGCACTGGTCCGACCCGCCCGTCCCGAGGACCTGCCGCGGGTCGTGGAACTCATCGCCGAGCACGCGGCGTACGAGAAGGCGGCGCCCCCGGCCCCCGGCCTCGCGGACCGGCTCACCGGCCTCCTCTTCGGCACCGAGCCGCCCCGCCTCCGCTGCCTGGTCGCCGCCCTCCCCGACGGAACCCTCGCGGGCTACGCGAGCTGTGCCCCGGAGGTCTCCACCTGGGACGGCACGGAGTACCTCCACATGGACTGCCTCTACCTCACGGAGAGCTCCCGGGGCCACGGCCTGGGCCCGCTCCTGATGGCGGCGGTCCGCGCGGAGGCGGGCCGGCTCGGGCTCGCGGAGATCCAGTGGCAGACCCCCGCGTGGAACGAGGGCGCGATCCGCTTCTACGACCGGCTGGGCGCAACCTCGAAGGAGAAGCACCGCTACAGCCTCCGCGCGGAGGCGTAGGCGGTCCGCGGGGCTCAGGAGGACCGCGGGGCTCAGCAGGACCTGGGGGCTCAGCCGCGGGGCGGCGGCCAGGGTCCGGCGAGCAGCCGCTCGGACTCGGCGACGATCGCCGCGACGAGCTGCTCGCGCGTCCCGTCCCGGGCGGCCGCCCAGTCGTAGGAGGCATCCGTCGCGTCGACCAGCGGCCGCAGCGCCGACGGCCGGGCCAGGGCGTGCCAGCCCTCGTACGTGACGAGGTCGCCCCCGGCCCCGGGGGCCAGACTCCCGTTCACGATCAGCCGCAGCCACCAGCGCACCAGCTCCCACCGGGCGGCCTCCCAGGGCAGGTCGGAGTCGTCCGAGGGCAGGGTGCCGACAAGACCCAGCTCGCCGAGAACCCGCTCGAAGAGCTCTTCGGCGCGTTCGTGCTCGTGCCGGGTCAGACCGGCGAGCAGCGGAAGGGACTCCGCCTCGACGTCGAGCAGCAGCGCGCCGAGGCCCGCCTCGATCAGCTGCTCCGGCGAGGGCCGACGCCCGACGAGCCGCTCGACGGCCAGCATCCGGAGGCACTCGACGGCCTCCCCCGGGGTGACGGCGTAGGGGACGTACGGCGTGGGGGCGGTGACGTCGATGCCGGGACCGCCGCTGACGAAGTACGCCCAGAAGTCGACGGTCGTACGGGCGGGGGCGCTGCTCGCCCGGCCGGTGAACTCGTGCCGGACGTAGTCGGCGAGGTCGTTCCCGTAGACGATGATGTCGGTCTGGACGACGGACAGCACGGGGTGCCCCCAGTCGCCCGGCGTGCCGGGCAGGTAGCGGTGGCTGTAGAGGGGGACCAGCGGGGGGACGCTCGTCAGCTCGGCCCGCGCGAGGCGCAGCGCCTCGGCGACCCGGGAGGGCCTGGGGCCCCAGGCGGGATGCCAGAAGCCGTTGTGCTCCACGTCGAAGAGAAGGCCGTCCGCGGGCCCGGCGAGCCGGTCGGCCAGGTCGTCGGGGTCGCCGCCGCGCCAGTCGGGCCAGTGCGGCGACCCGAGGGGCAGCCCCGCGGCGAGGAACACCCGGTGGTCCGCCGCGAACCGGAACCCGAACTGCTCCTCGACCGCGTCGAGTTCCGCCTCGCTGAGACCGGGCCCGATCTCGGCCGGGAGCAGGCGCAGGAGAGCGCGGGCCTCCTCGGCGGTCAGCCGCGGGGGCGGGGAGGCCGGAGCGGGCGGCGGGCTCGGAGCGGACGCGGAGGAGGGCGGGTGGGGCGTGGTCATGCCAGGAAGCCTAGTGACGCACACTCGTAGGGTGATCGTTCTTCATCCCGTCCTGGAGATCCTCGGCACGCGCGACTTCGACCTCTGGCCGGTCGTGGACCCGGGGGCGTACGCCTTCCTGCCGCTCAGCGGCCGGCTCGGCGCGGCGGAGGTCGGTACGGCGGTGATGCGCGTCGCCGAGTGCAACGACGTCGATCCGGCGGACGAGGACCATCCGCCGCGCCCGGCCGATCCGCTGGGCGGCTTCCTCCACGGACTGCTGACCGTGGAGGGCCTCTTCGCGCCCGGGGGGCTGCGGGTCACCGACACCGCGACCGGTGTCACGTTCCTGCCCGGCTGCTGCAACGGGCTGGACGAGCGGCTCGACTGGTTCGAGGTCCTGGACGGGGACGGGTGGGCCGGCTTCGGCCACGGCCCCTCGCCGCTCGCGGAGCGCGTCGGCGACGCGGTGCGGCTGACCGTCGACGTGGACCGGGCCGACAGCCCGGTCATCGAGCTCCCCGCCACCGACCTGCGGCGCCTGCTGGCCGAGGCGGAACGCGACCTGGCCGACTTCCACCGGCTGGCCACCGAGTGGACGGACCGGTACGTCCCCGGCCACGCGACCGCGGTGGCCGACGCACTGGCCCGGGCCCTGGGGCTGCCGGCGCCGACGGAGTGGCGGTAGGCCCTACTCCGTGACGTCCTGCGGGTACCAGCGCAGCTCGACCGTGTTGCCGTCCGGGTCCCTGACGTAGACCGACTGGGCCGAACCGCGGGCGCCCCAGCGGGGGACGGGGCCCTCGATGACGTCGAAGGTTCCGGCGTCGAGGACCTCCTGCCAGTCGAGCGGGTCCACGACGAGGCATATGTGATCGACGTTGGACTCGCCGCGCGGGCGCGAGAAGAGGTCGATGACGGTGCTCTCGTCGATCCGCACGGACGGGAACGACACCTTCCCGGCCCGCCATTCCTCGACCCGCTCGCCCGCGAGGCCCAGGGGCCCGGTGTAGAACGCGAGCGCCCTGTCGACGTCGGTCACATTGAGTACCAGGTGGTCGAACGCCTTGACGCGCATGGAGCATCACCCTTCTGTAGGAACGTCGGTATTGCGGCGGGAAAGTCCGAAGGGGTACGACCGCCAGGCAGTCGTACCCCTTCGGAACGGAGGAAGAAGGTCAGGCCTTCTTCGTCTCCCAGAAAATGCGGTCGATCTCGGCGATGAGCTCCAGCGCCTTCTCGCCCGTCTTCGGGTCCGTCGACGCCTTGGCGGCCGAGAGGGCCTTCAGGGTGTCGTTGACCAGCTGGTTGAGCTCGGGGTACTTCTCGAAGTGCGGGGCCTTGAAGTAGTCGCTCCAGAGCACCGAGACGTGGTGCTTGGCGAGCTCCGCGCGCTGCTCCTTGATGACCGTGGCGCGGGCGCGGAAGTGCGCGTCCTCGTTCGCCTGGTACTTCTCCTGGACAGCCTTGACCGACTCGGCCTCGATGCGGGCCTGGGCCGGGTCGTACACGCCGCACGGGAGGTCGCAGTGGGCGCTGACCTTCACCTTGGGGGCAAACAGGCGGGAGAGCATTGAGCCGTCCTTCCTCGTGATCGTCTTCTCAGGTGGGACATTACTCGGTGAGAAGGGCGATTTCGCGGGCGCCCCCTGGGGCTTAGGTCAAAAGTCCAGGGTCGGCATGGGACTCGTGTACGAGTGAACGAGCGGATGTGTGGGTGGATGCGGGTGTGGAGCGGCGGGCGGAGCGGGCGATGCCGATGAGGGAACCGGGGCGGGAGCGAGCGGCGGAGGCCGGGGCTCCGTTCGGTGTCGCCGAGGTGACGGGGGTGTCCATGGTGCCCACGCTGCTCCACGGGGATCAGCTGCTCGTGCACTACGGCGGCCGTCTGCGGCCGGGGTGCGTGGCCGTGGTGCGGCATCCGCTCCAGCAGGATCTGCTCATCGTGAAGCGGCTGATCGAGCGACGTGACGGCGGCTGGTGGGTGCTCGGCGACAACCCGGACGCCGAGGGCGACAGCCGGGTCTTCGGGGCCGTACCGCCCGAGCTGGTTCTCGGGCGGGTGCGGGCGCGCTACCGGCCGGTGACGCCGGGGCGTCAGCGGTCGCTGGGGGTGACGCTCTCCTGGCTGTTCTCGGCGGTGAGGCCCGTCCGGTCCGTCCGGTCGGCCTCCAGGCGCTTGCGGGCCCGGTAGGCGGCCACGTTGGCGCGGGTCGCGCAGCGGTCGGAGCAGTAGCGCCGGGAGCGGTTGGTCGACGTGTCCAGGTAGGCGTTGCGGCAGGGCGGCGCCTGGCAGAGGCCGAGCCGGTCGGCGCCGAACTCCGTCAGGTGGAAGGCCAGTCCCATCGCGCAGATCGCGGCGTATCCCGTGGTCGCGTTCGAGGAGTGGTCGGCGAGGTGCATGTGCCACCGGGGGCGGCCGTTCTCGTCGAGGATGTCGTGGCCGGAGATCTGGGGACTGACCGGGAACTCCAGGAGGAGCGAGTTCAGGAGGTCGACGGCCCCCGTGTGGTCGCCCTCGTCGGCCAGGGCGAAGACCGCCCGCAGCCGGGTCCTCACCGCACGGAAGCGGGGCAGGTCGGCCTCCGTGACCCGCCGCGCCATCTGCGAGGCCGCGCCGAAGAGTTCCCTGATCACCTCGACGGAGGTGAGGGAGTCCTTGCCGCGCGCCGGCTCCTCGGTGTTGACCAGACGTACGGCGAAATCCGAGTAATGGGCCAGTTCCACTTGTAGTCCTTACTGCGGCGGGCTAGTGTCTCGGTCGGAAGGGGTAACAACTGTTTACCCTTAGAGGGTATTACAAAGAGGGGGAGGAACGGCGATGACCGGAACCGACTGGGCGGCCTGGCAGCAGAGCTGGGACCGTCAGCAGGAGTGGTACATGCCGGACCGTGAAGAGCGCTTCCGGGTGATGCTCGACATGGTCGAGGCCTTGGTGGGACCGAAGCCCCGCGTCCTCGACCTCGCGTGCGGTACGGGAAGTATCACGGATCGGCTCCTCAAGAGGTTCCCGGAGGCGACCAGTACCGGTGTCGATCTCGACCCGGCCCTCCTCGCCATCGCCGAGGGCCACTTCGCCGGCGACGAGCGCGTCACCTTCGTGACCGCCGACCTCAAGGACCCCGACTGGGCCGCCGGGCTGCCCCATGAGTCGTACGACGCCGTCCTCACCGCCACCGCGCTCCACTGGCTCCACAGCGAGCCCCTGGCGGCCCTCTACGGCCGCCTCGCCGGTCTCGTCCGCGCCGACGGCGTCTTCATGAACGCCGACCACATGATCGACACGAGCACCCCCCGGATCAACGCCGCCGAGCGCGCCCAGCGTCACGCCGTCATGGACCGCGCCAGGACAGGCGGCGCCCTGGACTGGGCCGAGTGGTGGGCGCTCGCCGCCAAGGACCCCGTCCTCGCCGAGCCCACCGCCCGCCGCTTCGAGATCTACGGCGAGCACGCCGACGGCGACATGCCCTCCCCGCGCTGGCACGCCGACACCCTCCTCGCCGCCGGATTCGGCGAGGCCAGGACCGTCTGGGCCTCGCCCTCCGACACCCTGCTCCTCGCCGTGAAGTAAGCGGCGCGGATGCGGGAAGGGGCGGTACGGGTCCTCCCGTACCGCCC
>NZ_JBHTSA010000209.1:0-7039 GCF_042795405.1 Streptomyces sp. NPDC056480
CGCACGAAGTGCGGGCGCCGTCGACAGCGGGTCGCCGTCAGGGGGAGACAAGCCCGCCGGAGCAGGCCGGGGGCTCAGCCCCGGACGATGTTCTCCGCCTGCGGACCCTTCTGGCCCTGGGTGATGTCGAACGTCACGGCCTCGCCCTCGGTCAGCTCGCGGTACCCGTTGCCCGAGATGTTGGAGTAGTGGGCGAAGACGTCCGGTCCGCCGCCGTCCTGGGCGATGAAGCCGAAGCCCTTCTCGGAGTTGAACCACTTCACGGTGCCGCTGGCCATGCTCGTCCTTCTGGTCAGTCCGGCGACGGTCCGGGGTGGGACCGTCGCGGCGCCCTTCCACGGGCGCCACACGGGTCTTCCCCCGACACATGCCCACCTACACCCACTGATCCGATCTTGTTACTCCGATGTGATGATCTTCCCGTCACCCGGGACCATGACTCCAGGCCCCGAGCCGGTGACCGGCGGTCAGATCTGGCCGTGCGAGTCCTTCGGGTGACGGCAGCGGACGTGGGGAGGGCCCGTGCCGAGATCAGGACCGGTGGCGTCGACGAAGGTGTTCACACAGGGCTCGTGGCCGTTGCCTCGGTAGCGCGGACACCGGCAGAAGTGGGGAGTCGGAGGTGGTGGCAACGCTCCCCCGCAGCCGTCGCCCACGAACCACGCGCGCTCCTCGGGCAGCAGCTCGGTGCCCGCCCTCCGCAGGATCGCCGCGGCCTCGCGGCGGGCGGCGACGACCACCGCCGTGGCTTCCGCCAGCGCCTTCGACTGCTCACCGGTCCGCCGGTCCGGCTCCACGTTGTCGGACATCCACGCCCTCCTCCGAGTGGTCGGGCCACCGTCGTACCAGAAGGGCGGCGCCCGGCCTGAGACGGCGCGCACGGGCTGCGCCGCACGCCCGACGGGGCTTCCGCCGGGAGGAGCAGCCGGAGACCCGGCTGCGTGCCGGCGATCAGCCCGCGGCCGTGCCGCCGGGCGAGGGCACGCCATGAGGGCGGAGGACCATGAGTCCGTCCTCCAGGGTCGCCACCATCGCGAAGGGGAACCGGTCGAGTTCGAGACAGAGGGCGACGTCGTCCGGGTGGGCTCCCTGGCGCACCCCCTCCGTCAGCTCGGCGGCGGCGCGCGACGCGCCGGCGCGGCGGAGGAACCCGGCCGCGTCCGTCGCGGTCCCGCTCGCCCTCCGGGCGATGTACTGCGCGCACGCCAGGTCCTCCTCGGCCCGGCCGTCCTCGCCGGTGACCACGAACGTGACGTCGTCGCAGTCGCGTGCCCGCAGGATCCGAGCCGTCGCCTCCGCCACCACGAAGCCGGCGCACAGCACGAGGGACGCGTCCTTGACGGCGAGGGCGCCGACCGTCCCGGCCGTGGTCTTCTGCACGACGGTCCGTCCACCGAGGTCGGCGGACCGCAGCAGCCCCGGCGAGTTGACGGCGTCGAAGCCGGGCGCGGGCGGGCCGTCCTTGAGCGCCACCCAGTCCGGGTGACGGGCCTTGAGCGCCAGGGCGTCGTCCAGCGACTCGGCGAGAACGATCTTCTCCGCCCCCCGGGCGAAGGCCCAGGCGGCCACCGTGTAGGCACGCATGACGTCGATCACGACCGCCACCGACGGGGCTTCGGCCAGCTCGGTGATACCAAGGAAACGAGCGTCCATCCGGTCATGATCACGCATGCCGGACGCGAAGTGCGCGGACAGTGGCACGCATCACGTCGTCCGGCTCACAGGCCCTCGCCGGTTGGGTGACGCCGGCCGGCCGAGACCTGGCTGCCCGGTCGGTCACGGTCGCAGACCGCGGACCGCCGACATACGGTATGCGTGGTCCGACCCGCCCGCCCTGCCCGCCCCACGGAGCCCCGCGCCCCGACCTGCCCCGGCCTTTGTGTACGCCGCAACCGCAGTCCGACCCCACGGCGTTGGAACCCCGACGCGACAAGAGGAGTCCGCGATGGGAATGTACGAGGACGTCTTCCGCGCCAGCACGGAGGACCCCGAGACCTTCTGGCTCGACGCCGCCGAGGGCATCGACTGGGACGTCGTCCCCCGGCGGGCCCTCGACTCCTCGAACGCCCCCTTCCACCACTGGTTTCCCGACGGGCGGCTCAACGTCTGCTTCAACGCGCTCGACCGGCACGTCGAAGCGGGCCGCGGCGACCAGCCCGCGCTCGTCTACGACTCCCCCGTCACCGGCACCCGGCGCACCTACAGCTACACGCAGCTGAGGGACGAGGTGGCGGCGTTCGCCGGGGCGCTCACCCAGCTCGGCGTGGGGCGTGGCGACCGGGTGGTGATCTATCTGCCGATGGTCCCGGAGGCCGCCGTCGCGATGCTGGCCTGCGCCCGGATCGGCGCGGTCCACTCGGTCGTCTTCGGCGGTTTCGCCCCGCGCGAGCTCGCCCTCCGCATCGACGACGCCACGCCCAAGGTGGTCGTCTCCGCCTCCTGCGGCATCGAGGGCAAGCGGGTCATCCCGTACAAGCCGCTGCTCGCCCGGGCGATCGAACTCGCCTCCCACAAGCCCGAGAAGAGCGTGATCCTGCAACGTCCACAGGAAATCGCCGAGTTGGGACCCGACGACCTCGACTGGGCCGACCTGGTGGCCGCCGCACCGCCGGCCGAGTGCGTTCCCGTGCCCGCGAACGATCCCCTGTACATCCTCTACACCTCCGGAACCACGGGAAAGCCCAAGGGAGTCGTGCGTGACTGCGGCGGCTACGCGGTCGCCCTGCACTGGTCGATGGGCGCCGTGTACGACATCGGTCCGGGCGAGACCATGTTCACCGGATCCGACGTCGGCTGGGTCGTCGGCCATTCGTACATCGTCTACGGACCCCTGCTGGTCGGCGCCACGACCGTCCTGTACGAGGGCAAGCCGGTCGGCACACCGGACGCGGGCCAGTTCTGGCGCGTCGCGGCCGACTACGGCGTCAAGACCATGTTCACGGCGCCGACCGCCTTCCGGGCGATCCGCAAGGAGGACCCGGAGGGAACACTCGCCGCAGCCCACGACCTGTCCCGCCTGCGCTACCTCTTCCTCGCCGGTGAGCGTCTCGACCCCGAGACCTACCGCTGGGCGAGCGCCCTTCTGGACGTCCCGGTGATCGACCACTGGTGGCAGACCGAGACCGGCTGGCCCATCGTCGCCAACCCGGTCGGCATCGAAGCCGCCCCCGTCAAACCCGGCTCCCCCACCCGCCCGCTGCCCGGCTGGGACGTCCGGGTCCTCGACCCCTCGGGCAAGCCGGCCCCCGAGGGCGTCGACGGGGCGATCGTGGTCAGACTGCCCCTGCCGCCCGGAGCGCTCCCCACCCTCTGGAACGACGACGACCGCTACATCGCCTCCTACCTGTCCGCCTACGACGGCTACTACCTGACGGGCGACAGCGGGCACATCGACGGCGACGGCTACGTCTTCGTCATGGGCCGCACCGACGACGTCATCAACGTCGCCGGACACCGGCTGTCCACGGGCAGCATGGAGGAGGCTCTGGCCGCCCACCCCGACGTCGCCGAGTGCGCGGTCATCGGCGTCGCCGACCCCCTCAAGGGACAGGTGCCACGGGGCTTCGTCGTCCTGAAGGCCGGCACGGCCCGCGAGCCGGGCGAGGTCGAGGCCGAACTCGTCCGGCTCGTACGCGACCGGATCGGCGCCGTCGCCTCCCTCAAGGACGTGGCGGTCGTGGCCGCCCTGCCCAAGACCCGCTCGGGAAAGATCCTGCGCAAGACGATGCGCGGCATCGCGGACGGCCGCGACGAACCCGTCCCCTCCACGGTCGACGACGCGAGCGTCATCGACGCGCTGCGTCCCGTTCTCCGCCGCGGCGGAGACGGCGACCGCACCCCGTGAAGGGGGTCCGGTGACGCTACGCCGCCGCGGGCCGTGAGTGCGGGGCGATCCGGATGGGCCCTACGACGGTCAGCGGGGTCCCCAGTCCTTCGCACAGGCGGCGGGCGCGGGCGAGCACGCTGAGTGAGGCCGGGGAGGGGTCCGACGTGGGCAGCTGGATCCGGACGTGCCGTGGGCCATGGGTGGCGAGGAGCGTCTCGATGTGCAGGGCGACCGCCGCGCGGCCGGTGACATCGAGGTCGCGCAGGAGGGTCACGTGAAGGACGCGATCCTCGAAGACATGGCTGATGAGCATGAACCCTCCTGCCACACGTCGGTCCACCCGCTGCCCCGGTCCTCTGTGGGCGAGAGGAGGCAAGGGGTGGTGGATCCAGTATCCGACAACCCTTCCGAAGCGGCGCGCGGGACGCCCGAGGGCAGGCCGCGGCCCGGTCCTGATACCGCTTCCCGACGATGGCGGTGGTGGGGAGAAGAGGGGTGAATGGAGTGCGCGCACGGTTTCGGCGTACTCCCCGCGGGCAGCCGCCCGGGGAAGGCACCCTCGCGGTGAAGGGGCACCGAGTCATGTCCACAGGCACGATCCTGGCCATCGTCGTTCCGGCCGTGGTGCTGGTCGTCCTGGTCGCGTCGGCGTTCGCGCTGGACCGTCCGCGTCGGCACCGGTCGCACGAGGGCCTCGGCACGGACCAGCAGCACGACTCCCTCGGCACCCGCCCCCTGCCGGACCACGTGCGGGAGCGCTACCTGCGGGAGTGGCGGGGCGTGCAGGAACAGTTCGTCCAGCGGCCGGAGGCGGCGGTCCACGACGCGGACCGCCTGGTGAGCGTCCTCATGCGGGAGCGCGGTTGTCCCACGGAGGACTTCGAGCAGCGGGCGCGCGACCTGCCGGTGGAACACGGCCGCGCTCTGGCGCGCTACCGCGAGGCCCACGAGATCGACCTGCTCGCCGCCACGCACCGGGCCACCGCCGAGCAGTTGCGCGGAGCGATGGCCCTCTACCGGGCCCTCTTCGACGAACTCCTCCCCGACGGAGACCAGGACGGCCCCGGAGGCCCCGAGGGGTAGGACCGGGCGCGGGAGCCGGAGACAGCGTTCCTCTCATGTTTACGGGGGACGAAACGGGCTAGCCGCGATACATCAGACGAGGACGCACGAAAGGAGCACGACCGTGTCGGGCGAGGAGAAGATGAAGGCCAAGAAGGAACAGGCCAAGGGCAAGGTCCAGGAAGCCGCCGGCCGGGCCGTCGGGAACGAGCGCCTCACGGCGAAAGGCCGCACCGAGCAGATGAAGGGGGACGCTCGGCAGGCCAAGGAGAAGATCAAGGACACGATGAAGGACTAGCACCGCCGGTCCACCCTCCGCGGTGCCGGGCATGGGCGGTGCAAGGGCATCGCCGTGCGGGGCGTCCGCGGTGCGGGGCGGGTTCGGACAAGGGCCCCCGGCCCCCGGCCCGCCCCCGGCCCGCGCCTCCGCAGTGGGGCCGGGCAGACGCCGTTCATGAGGTGACGGACATGCCTACGCCGCCCGGTCCCGGGCCCGAGGCCCGTTACGAACACGGCTCACCTCCAGAGAGCGAGGCACACCATGATCCTTGTCGGAGTCATTCTTCTGGTCATCGGATTCGTCGCCGGCATCTCGATCCTGTGGACCATCGGGATCGTCCTGGTCGTCATCGGCGCCATCCTGTGGATCCTCGGAGCCCTCGGCCATGCGGTGGGAGGGCGACGCCACTACTGGTGACGCGGATCCCGCCCGGAGGCCGACGGTGCCGGGTGCGGCACGCGCGCGGGACAGCTGATGACCGGCCGTCCCGCTGAACGTCGGCCTCCGTTCGAGCGGATACGAAGCGGGATCCGTCGCGTGCGGGCCGGCCACCGATGGGGGCCGGTCAGCGAACTCGACCTGTGGCAGCGTTCGCTGGGGTTCGCGGCGCTTGGATTCCTCACCCTGATCCCGCTGTTGATCGTCGTGTCCGCGGCCGGTGCGGGCAGCGGCAAGGGTTTCGCGCAGTGGCTCGGCGACGCGCTCGGCGTCTCGGAGCCCGCCCGGATGGAGATCGAGCACCTCTTCGCACTCCCCGGCCAGGTGCGGCGGGCCACGACGGCGTTCGGCCTGGCCCTGCTCGCCGTGTTCGGGCTCTCGTTCGGCACCGTGGTGCAGAGCGGCTACGAGAAGGTCTGGGACCTTCCCCCGGCGCGCTGGCGGGCCAGATGGCGGCACGTGCTGTGGCTGGCCGTCCTCCTGGGGGTTCTGTATCTGCTCGCCGTCGCCGCCTTCTGGCGCCAGGGTCCGACCGGGGGCGTCGTCACCCTGCTCAGCGGCATCCTGTTCTTCTGGTGGTCGCAGCACCTGCTGCTCGGGGGCAGGGTCGGGTGGACGGCCCTGCTGCCCGGTGCGGTGGCCACCGTGCTCGGGCTGCTGGGGCTGAGGGTGTTCTCCCGGCTCGTCTTCTCCCCGTTGATCGCGTCGAGCGCCGTCAGTTACGGGCCGTTCGGCGCGTTCCTGGTCATCGAGACCTGGCTCGTCGCGGTGGGTGTGGTCGTGTTCGGCGGTGCACTGGCGGGCCGCCTGTTCGACGACGAGCTGCCCCGTGTGACACGGAGGCCGAGACGGCGGACGTGACCCCGCCGGAGACCGAGGGCATGGGCGACCGGGGCCGGGGCAGGCGGAGTACGGGCGAGCACGCAATCCGCCGCGTACGAAGCACGAATCACGAAACACGAAGCACGGAAAGGGAGGACGGCGGGGAACCGCACGCCGCCCTCTGCCTACCGGGGGAGTTGTTTTCGCGTGACCGAACACATCTGGAGCTACAAGTCGACCACGGGTCACCTGGCCGGGACCGACCTGACCGGCTACAAGGTCGAGGCGACCAACGGCGGCATCGGTAAGGTCGACAAGCACTCCGACGAGGTCGATGACGCCTATCTGGTCGTGGACACCGGGCCCTGGATCTTCGGCAAGGAGGTCCTGCTGCCGGCCGGCACCGTCGTCCGCGTCGACGTGGACGAACGGAAGGTCTACGTCGACGGGTCCAAGGAGCAGATCAAGGACGCTCCCGAGTTCCACCGCGACACGCACCTGGACGACCCCGCCTACCGCCACGAGTTGGGCGCGTACTACATGCTGGGCGGCCCCTTCGGCAACCGCCTGGTCTGACCGCCCGCGCGACGGAGGGCCCGAACTCGCCGAGT
>NZ_JBHTSA010000210.1:0-6825 GCF_042795405.1 Streptomyces sp. NPDC056480
TACGACCCTGCCGTGGTGGGGGGGGGACGAGGGTGACGCCACCCGCGCCGCGGGGGTGGCGATTGGCCCCCCACGCCGTCGGTCGGGTCGGCTGCCGGCCGGTGGCACGTCAGCCGGTGGAGCGTCAGCTGGTGTGCGTCACTTGACAGCCGCGAGGAGCGGCTCGATCTGGTCGATGGCGTACGGGATCGACAGAACGGTGTTGAAGGAGAACGCGGCGCCGATGTCCGGGTCCTGGTAGGGCACGAACAGGTCGCGCTTCTCCTGGTTGACCTTCAGCTTCTTGTAGAGCGGCTCGGCCTTGATCCGGTCGTTGGCCTCGGTGCTGGAGGTGACCCAGACGAGCCGGTCGACGTCGAGGACGTTGAGCTTCTCGGCGCTGAGCTCGGCGACGTTGAAGCCCGGCTTGGACAGCGTGTCGATCTCCGGCTTGAGCTTGAAGCCCAGCTCCTGGAAGAAGATCGACTTGGGGTCGGTCTTCGTGAACGCCGAGTACTTGCCGGCCTCGAAGCTGTCGGCGACGGCGAGCGTCTTGGTGGCCCACTCGGGGTGCTTCTCGCGGGCGGCCTTGAAGCGGGCGTCGATGTCCGAGATCAGCTTGGCGGCCTCGGCGTCCTTGCCCAGCGACTTGCCGATCTGCTGGGTCATCGTCTGCCACGGGGCGCCGTAGTCCGGGTGGTCCTTGGGCTGGGCGACGACCTTGGTGAACTTGGAGAGCGTGTCGTACTGCTCCTTCTTCATCCCCGAGTACTGGGCGATGACGAGGTCGGGCTTGAGGGCCGCGATCTTCTCGATGTTGTACTCGTCGCGCTCACCGACGATCTGCGGGGTCTTCGTGCCCCACTTCTCCTTGGTCCAGGGCCACTTGCCGTACGGCTTCTCCTTGAACCAGTCGACCGAACCGGCCGGCGTGACGCCGAGCGCGAGGACGGCGTCCTGGTCGGAGAGGCCGAGGGTGACGATCGTCTTCGGCTCCTTGTCGATGGTCGTGGAGCCGTACTTGTGCTCGACCGTGACGGGGAACGCGGCGGGCTTGGCTCCCCCGTCGGCGGCGGCCGACGGGGTGGAGGGGGACGGCGAGTCGGACTTCTCGGCCCCGCCGCCACAGGCGGAGAGGGCGAGAGCCGCCACGGCGAGGACGGCGACGCGGGGAGCGGATCTGGCGAACCGCGCCAGAGCGGGACGTGCACCAGCGGACACGGACGTTCCTTTCGGGGATTCACAGTGCTGCCACGCCCGCCGGGGCACGGGAAACCGCGCGACGGGAGTGGCGATTGGCGCGTGGGGGGTGGAGCGGGGTGACGCTAGCGCGCCGTGCCCACGCCGTCGACCACGGACCTGACCTCGTCGGCGGAGGGAGGGGCGGGGACGGAGGCGGGGGCTGCGGGGCCGGCCGGAGCGGGGGCCCGGTCGAGGACCGAGTCGAGGATCTCGCCGACCCTGATCGCGGTGTTGGAGAGCAGCGACGAGGTGATGCCGTGGGTGTGCTCGGTGCCGCCCTGGAGGTAGATCCCGCAGCGCAGTTCGGGGTCGGTGGCCAGACGGTAGTCCCGCTCGACGCGGACCCGGCCCTGGTCGTCGCGGTGGCAGCGGTCGCCGACCGGGCCGAGGAGGCCGAGGGGCTCGGCGGGCGTGTATCCCGTGGCGTAGACGACGACGTCGGCTTCGAGCACGGACTCCTCGCCGGTGACGAGGGAGGTGACGAAGGCGCGGACCTTGTCCGGGCCGTCCTCGACTCCGGTGAGCCGGGAGATGTTGATGAAGCGCAGCCGCTCGGTGCCGAGGACCTTCTCCTGGTACGCCTGCCGGTACAGGTCGTCGATGAGGTCGATGTCCACCACGGAGTAGTTGGTGTTCCCGTGATAGTCCATCAGCTTGCGCTTGATGTCGTCGGGAGCCGTGAAGTACTCGTCGACGGCCTCGGGATCGAAGATCCGGTTGGCGAAGGCGCTGTCGTCGGCGGGGCTGTAGCCGTAGCGCGAGAAGACGGCGCAGATCTCCGCCTCGGGGAAACGGCGGTGCAGATAGGCCACGTTCTCGGCGGCGCTCTGTCCGGCACCGACGACGACGATCCGCTCGGGGTTCGTGCCCTCCAGGCTCTCGACCTTGCGGAGCAGGTCGGAGTTGTGCCAGACGCGGTCGCTGCGCTCGACGCCCTCCGGCATCTTCGGGCGAAGTCCCGTGCCGAGGACGAGGTTTCGGGCGCGGTGGACGACGAGCTCGTCCCCGGCACGGGCGGTCACGTCGAGGTACTCGACGACGCCGTCCCGCTCGACCGGTTCCACCGAGACGATCTCGTGGCCGTAGGAGACCATGTCGTCGACCTTGGACGCGGCCCACTCGAAGTAGTCGTGGAACTCGACGCGCAGGGGGAAGAGGTTCTTGTGGTTGACGAAGTCGATCAGCCGGCCCTTGCTCTGCAGGTAGCAGAGGAAGCTGTACTCGCTGGTCGGGTTCCGCAGCGTCACCAGGTCCTTGAGGAAGGACACCTGCATGGTCGCGTCGTCGATCAGCATGCCGCGGTGCCAGCCGAACTGCGGCTGGCGCTCGAAGAAGTGGGCGGTGACCGCTTCCTCTCTTCCGACGCGTGCGTTGTGCTCGCTGAGCGCTATCGCCATGGCCACATTGGACGGCCCGAAGCCGATGCCTATGAGGTCGTGGACCAGAGGTGCGTCACCAGGAGAACCCTGCGACATGTCACTCCCATCGTGCGGGAAAGAAGCTGGGGAACGGGGGCATCGAGCACACCGGCGTCACCGGCTGCCCTGCATAACTTAGGTAAAGCTAACCTGATTAAGCGTGACTGTCGACGGGACGAAACGGACAAGGGGTGAAGGTCACCCCATGAACGACCGCACAAATCAAGCCAGTTGCACTGTTAGGTAAGCCTTGCTTTACTTGCTGACGGTCAATCGCTCTTCTGAGGAGGAACCCCATATGCGGGTCGTCATGTTCGGCTATCAGACCTGGGGCCACCGCACCCTCCAAGCGCTCCTGGACTCCGAACACGACGTGGTGCTCGTCGTGACGCACCCCAAGAGCGAGCACGCCTACGAGAAGATCTGGAGCGACTCGGTCGCCGACCTGGCGGAGGAGCACGGCGTCCCGGTCGTGATCCGCAACAGGCCTGACGACGACGAGCTGTTCGCGCGGCTCAAGGAGGCGGACCCGGACATCATCGTCGCCAACAACTGGCGTACGTGGATCCCGCCGCACATCTACAACCTGCCCCGCCACGGCACGCTGAACATCCACGACTCGCTGCTGCCCAAGTACGCCGGTTTCTCGCCGCTCATCTGGGCCCTCATCAACGGCGAGTCCGAAGTCGGCGTCACGGCCCACATGATGGACGAGGTGCTCGACGCCGGCGACATCGTCCAGCAGCACGCGGTGCCCGTCGGGCCGAAGGACACCACGACCGACCTCTTCCACAAGACGGTCGACCTCATCGCCCCCGTCACGATCGGCGCGCTCGACCAGATCGCCTCCGGACAGGCCGAGTTCACCCGGCAGGACCGCTCCCAGGCCAGCTTCTTCCACAAGCGGGCCGAGGAGGACATCCGCATCGACTGGAACTGGCCGGCCGACGCCCTGGAGCGGCTCGTCCGCGCCCAGTCCGCGCCCTACCCGAGCGCCTTCACCTTCCACCGGGGCAAGCGGCTCGAAGTCCTCTCCGCCGTCGTCTCCGAGGGACGGTACGGCGGCACTCCCGGCCGCATCTTCTACCGCGAGGGCGAGGGCGTCGTGATCGTCGCCGGCGCCGACGCCCGCACGGGCCGCAACCACGGCCTGGCCATCACCCGCGTGCGGACGGAGGACGGCCGCGAGCTCCCCGCGACCGAGTACTTCACGTCCATGGGCGGCTACCTCGTCGCCCGTCCCTGACGCGCATGGGCTCCGAGCACGTCGACGGGGGTCGCCGGTCCCGCCCGAGCCGCAGGGCGGCCCCCGTGTCAGATCTGGGTAGGTTAACCCAACCTATCGGTGAGGCCCGGCGGTTGGTGACCGACCGCTCGGACAGTGAGGCACAGCGATGGAACAGCCGATCGTCAACGGTGTGGCGTGCGACGCCTCGGGGGCGGCGTTCGCCGTCGTCGGCATATCGAACATGCCGACCGACTGGGCGAAGGTCTTCAGCTCCCTCGCCGGCGCCGACCTGACGCTCGACGCGGCCACGGGCCGCACCGGTGGCGAACAGGCCCTGCTGCGGGCCGTCGCCGAGGCGGCCGCCGGCGGAACCGGCCGCGGCGACACCCCCGACGCCGTCCCCCCGCCCTCCATGAGCATGACTCCCCCCAGTGTCCTGAACCTCAACGCGTACCTCATGTACGCGCTCGGGAAGGTCGCGCGCCGGAGGCTCACGGAACGGCTCGAGGCCCGCGGGCTGCGGCTGTGGCACCTCACCGTGATGACCCTGCTCGCGGACCTCGGCCCGCAGATGAAGACGGCCCTCGCGTCGCGGCTCGACATGAACGCCAGCGACCTGGTGAAGATCGTCAACGACCTCGCCCGCATCGGGCAGGTGGACTGCGTCCGCGACCGGACGGACCGGCGCCGGGTCGTCGTCGAACTCACCGCGGAGGGCCGGACGTACCTCGCCGGCCTCAGCGCGGAGATCGCCTCCGCCGACGACGAGATCCTGGCCCCGCTCGACGCGGCGGAACGCGAGCAGCTCGGCTCCCTGCTGCGCCGCGTGCACGGCCACCTCGAACGGCCCCCGGCCGGTGTGGCGCGCGGGCGCGGATACGGTCCGCCGGCTCCGCGCACCGGGAACTGACCACCATCGGATCCACCACGACGGACCTGTGCCCCCTCGCCCGTCCGGGCGAGGGGGCACAGTCGCTCCGGGCGCTCACGCACCCGACGATCAGGCCCGGTCGAGGATCCAGAGACGGTGGTCCCAGCCGATGTCCCTGCGGTCCCTCACGACCAGGCCCGCCCGCTCCACGAGCGCGTTCACCTCGTCGGCCCCCCGCACCCCGGAGCCGAAGGCGCACTTGAGACGCAGGTGGTGCAGGACGGCGTCGACGTCGTCGGCGTCGTCCGCGGCGACCATCTCCACCAGGATCAGCGTGCCCTCCGGCGCCAGCGCGGCCGCCGCCTCGGCGAGGGTGTGGACGGCGTCCTCGTCGGCGAGCCACTCCAGTTGACGGGACATCAGCAGGGTGTCCGTACCCCCGGGGGCTCCCGCGGACCGGGCGACCAGCTCGACCCGCGGCAGTACGTCGCTGTCGAGGATCCGGTCACGCAGCACGCGCAGCGCCGACGGCATGGCCGCGATCCGGGCGCGCAGCTCGGGGAACTCCTTGACCAGGGCGTTGACGACGGTCGCCGCGCCGTGGCCGGTCGCCGTCACCTCGGTGACGGCCGACCAGTCATTGGCCCGGAGCACGCCGGGGGCGATCCACATGGCCTCCTCCTCGACGGCGGCGCGGGCGGTGGCCGCGAGCCTCGGCTCGTCCTCCATGGCGGCGGTCAGGGTCTGCCCGGCGAGGGTGCGGTACCCCGCCTCGCCGGTGCGCACGGTGTGCAGGAGCCCGGAGAGCGAGGCGTCGAACGCCGCCTGGGCGCCCTCCAGGTGGTACTCGTCGGCCGAGTGGTCGTCCTCGACCAGCTCCTCGCTCACCGGGGTGAGGAGGTAGCCCTCCTCCCCCACCGCGAGGAGGTCGATCGAGACCAGGTAGCCGAGCAGCGCCTTCAGGGTCGGAGCGTCGGCCCCGGCCCGGCGGGCCAGCTCGGCCGCGTCCCGCACCCCGGCGTCGACCAGGTCGAAGAGGCCCAGCGTGACGGCCGTCCGGATCGCGTATCCGGGGGCCAGGTCCGTCAGCTCGTGCAGCCGCTCGTGCGCGTCCCCGTCCTCCTCCGCCTCGGCGGCGACCACCGCGGCCCCGTCGGACGGGTCGGCCGGCGCCGGCTCCGTGCGCCGCCAGTACCCGGTGATGTGGGTGTGCTCGCGCGGCACCTGACGCTCCGCCACGAGATGCCGGCGGATGCCCTTGAGCGTGAGGGTCTCGCCCGCGACCCAGGCGAAGACGGTGCCCGGCAGCCACTCGGCCGTACGGACCGCCTGTTCCAGGAGGTCCGTGGTGCCGGCGGGCGCGCCCTTGCGCGACAGCCAGACGATCTCGGCTTCGGCCCGGGTGGGCAGCTCCTGGCGGTGGCTGTCGTCCCCGATCTCGATGAAGACGCGGGCCTTGGTGCCCTCGGGCATCTCGGCCAGCCAGCGGCCGATGGCGGGCAGCGCGGTCTCGTCACCGATCACGAGCAGCCAGTCGGCCCCCTCGGGGTGGCTGTGCGACATCTTCGGTCCGGCGATCCAGGCGCTGTCGCCCGGCTCCGCCCGCTCGGCCCAGGTGGAGGCGACGCCGCCCTCGTGGCGGACGAAGTCGAAGTCGATCTCCCCGGCCTCGGGGTCGTGCCGGACCGGGGTGTAGTCCTTGGCGACGGGCCGGCCGTCGGCGGGCCAGTCGAGGCTGCTGACGTTCTGGCCGGGGAGGATCAGACGGCCGGCCTCGTCGGCGAAGAAGAACTTCACGTGGTCGTCGAAGCCCTCGGTGCGCAGGGCGGGCAGTTCGAGTCCGTCCTTCTCGAAGGCGTCGAGCTGGGCTCCGCCGAGGGTGAGGCGCCGCATCCCCGGGGTGATGTTCTCGGCGCGCAGGACGGTCAGTTCCCTCAGCACGATGGGGAAGGTGACGACCGAGCGGGGGCTGCGGGTGGACATGGAGAGGGCTCCTTCTGGCACTGCGGTGGTCCGGGAATCGCGGCCGGGGGGGCCGGGGGGGGGGGGGGGGGCCCGGCCCCCCCGCGCCCGGGGGGGGGGGTTGG
>NZ_JBHTSA010000211.1:0-6607 GCF_042795405.1 Streptomyces sp. NPDC056480
CTTCTCGGGTACTCACGGGCTTCTCAGGTACCGCGGATACTCACGGGCTTCTCAGGTACTGCGGAGGCCGGAAGGCCCTACATGCCGACTTCCTTCATCAGCATGCCGACCTCCGTGTTGGTGAGCCGGCGCAGCCAGCCCGACTTCTGGTCGCCCAGACCGATCGGGCCGAAGGCCGTACGGACCAGCTTCTCGACCGGGAAGCCCGCCTCGGCGAGCATGCGGCGCACGATGTGCTTGCGGCCCTCGTGCAGCGTGACCTCGACCAGGTAGTTCTTGCCGGTCTGCTCGACCACGCGGAAGTGGTCGGCCTTGGCGTAGCCGTCCTCCAGCTGGATGCCGTCCTTGAGGCGCTTGCCGACCTCGCGGGGCAGCGGGCCGGTGATGGCGGCCAGGTAGGTCTTCTTCACGCCGTACTTCGGGTGCGTGAGGCGGTGGGCCAGCTCACCGTGGTTGGTGAGCAGGATGATGCCCTCGGTCTCCGTGTCGAGCCGGCCGACGTGGAAGAGACGCGTCTCACGGTTGGTGACGTAGTCGCCGAGGCACTGGCGGCCGTCCGGGTCCTCCATGGTGGAGACGACACCGGCCGGCTTGTTCAGCGCGAAGAACAGGTACGACTGGGTGGCGACGGTCAGGCCGTCCACCTTGATCTCGTCCTTCTCCGGGTCGACGCGCTTGCCCTGCTCCAGGACGATCTCGCCGTTGACCTCGACGCGGGCCTGCTCGATGAGCTCCTCACAGGCACGCCGCGAACCCATGCCGGCGCGGGCGAGGACCTTCTGCAGCCGCTCGCCCTCCTGCTCGGCGCCGGGGAAGGTCTTCGGGGTCTTGATCTCGGGCCGGTTCTCGTACCGCTCCCGGTTGCGCTGCTCGATCTTGGCGTCGAGCTCGCGCGAGCGGGCCGGGGCCTGGCGCTGGCCGTGCGGGCCACGACGGGGCGGCATGCCGCCCTGAGGGGCCTTGGGGCCGCCCTTGGCGCCGCCGCGGGCCGCGGAGCCGCGACCCTTCTTCGGGGCCTCGGCGGGAGGGCTCACGTCGTAGGAGCGCTCCTCGGGGCGAGGCCGGCGCGGGTTGCTGGGGCTCTTCTGGCCGTCACGGCCGCCGCCCTGGTAGCCACCGCCACCGGAGCCGCTGCCACCGCGGTAGCCACCGCCACCGGAGCCGCTGCCGCCGCGGTAGCCACCGCCGCCGGAGCCACTGCCGCCGCCGCTGCCGCCGCGGTAGCCGCCACCACTGCCGCTGCCACCGCTGCTGCCGCCCCGGTAGCCGCCACCGCCACCGCTGCCACTGCCGCCACCGGAGCCCCGGTAGCCGCCACCGCCGGCGCCGCTGCCACCACGGCCGCCACCGCTGCTGCCGCCGCGGCCGCCGCTGTTGCCACCACGGCTCCCGCCGTTGTTTCCGCTGCTGTTCCTGCCGCTGCTGCTTCGCATCAAACTTCCGTCTTGTCGTCGTCGTCCTCACGATCCGGTGCATCCGGATCGAACGACGGGACCCCTTCCAGAGAGTCCGGCTCGACCGCCTCCGCCTCGGGGAGGAAGGGCGCGAGCTCGGGGAGCTCGTCCAGGCCGCGCAGGCCCATCCGCTCCAGGAAGTAGTTCGTCGTCCTGTACAGGATCGCACCTGTTTCGGGTTCCGCGCCCGTCTCCTCCACCAGACCCCTCTGGAGGAGGGTCCTCATCACCCCGTCGCAGTTCACTCCGCGGACCGCGGAGACCCGCGAACGGCTGACCGGCTGGCGGTACGCGACGACCGCGAGGGTCTCCAGGGCCGCTTGGGTGAGCCGGGCCTGCTGGCCCTCCAGGACGAAGGCCTCGACGGCCGCGGCGTGGGCGGCGCGGGTGTAGTAGCGCCAGCCGCCGGCCACCTGCCGCAGCTCGAAGCCACGGCCCTGCACGGTGTACTCGTCGGCCAGCTCGCGCAGGGCGTCGGCCACCTCGCGGGGGGTGCGCTCCAGGACCTTGGCGAGATGCGCCTCGGTGGCGGGCTCGTCGACGACCATGAGGACGGCTTCGAGAGAGGGCTTGAGGTCGCTCATGCGGTGGTCTCCTGGTCGAACTCGTCGGTCACGGCCGCCGCGGGATCGCCCTCCCCGCCGGTCCAGGAGACCGTGAGGTCCCCCAGGGCGGTCTCCTGGTCGAGGGCGACGGCCTTCTCCCGGTAGAGCTCCAGGAGGGCGAGGAAGCGGGCGACGACGGTGAGGGTGTCGTCGCCGACGTCCTCGATGAGCTCCCGGAAGAGCGCGGTGCCGCGCTCCCGCAGCAGCGAGACGACCACGGCGGCCTGCTCGCGGACGCTGACGAGCGGGGCGTGGATGTGGTCGACGTACACCTGCGGCTCGGCCTTGGGCTGCATGGCCTTGACGGCCAGCCTGGCGAAGCCCTCGGCGCCGATGGAGATGACGACCTCGGGAAGCAGCTCGGCGTGGTGGGGTTCGAGTCCTACGGTACGGGGGTGGCGCCGGCCCTCGGCCTCCCAGCGCTCCTCGAAGATCGCGGCGATGCGTTTGTACGCGCGGTACTGGAGGAGCCGGGCGAAGAGCAGGTCGCGGGCCTCCAGGAGCGCGAGGTCGGCCTCGTCCTCGACCTCGGCGGCGGGCAGCAGCCGGGCGGCCTTGAGGTCGAGCAGCGTGGCGGCGACGACGAGGAACTCGGTGGTCTGGTCGAGGTCCCCGTCGGGCCCGAGGGCCCGCAGATGCGCCATGAACTCATCGGTGACCTGGGAGAGGGCGACCTCGGTGACGTCGAGCTTGTGCTTGGTGATCAGCTGAAGCAGCAGATCGAAGGGCCCCTCGAAATTGGCCAACCGCACGGTGAACCGCCCGTCCCCACCGTCACCCCCGCCCACGGGCTCAGGCGCGGGCGCAGCCACAGGCGCGGGCCCAGACCCGGGCGCAGCCACAGGCGCGGGCTCGTGCACGACTCCGGGTTCGGCCTCGGGCCCACTCTCGTCCCCGGGCACGGCCTCCAGCGCAGTCCCGAGCCCGGCATCCCGCCCGGGCGCAATCGCGGGCTCGGTCAGAGCACCGGCACCGGCACCGGCACCGGTACCGGCACCTGCGCCGGCCCCGGCTGCCGTACGTTCCGCGACGGCGTCGTCGGCCGGGCCCGCCGCCGTCCCGTGGCCGTCCCAGCCCGTCCCCGCTCCCGCGGCCTCCGCCTCCGCGGGGCCCTCCGGGTCGGCCGGGCCGCGCCCCAGGGCGCGGCGGCGGGGTGGGCGGGACGTTTCGTCAGGGGCGTGGTGCATGGAGGTCCAGGGGAACGGAGAGCGGCGGCAGCCCGCAGGCTACCGTCAGCGGCCGCGCAGGCGGCGCACGAGGATGCTCGCGTCGCCGCGGGACTCCAGGTCCGCCAGGACGACCGCGACGGCCTCCCGGACGATCCGGCCCCGGTCCACGGCGAGACCGTGCTCGCCCCGGAGGACGAGACGGGCGTGCTCCAGGTCCATCAGCTCCTCGGCGGAGACGTAGACCGTGATCTTCTCGTCGTGCCGCTCACGGCCGCTGGGCCGCCGGTTCGGGGCCCTGCCGCCGCGCCGCCGGGCCGCCGCCGGGGCGGGCACCGCGGCGGTGGGCGTCGCCTGCTTCGGAGCGGCGGCACCCTCGGGCTCCGCCGTCCTGGCGCGCGGCTCCGACGCCTCGGAGTCGGCCGCCGTGTGCTCCGCGGAGCCCTCGGCCGCCGTCGTGTCGCTCTCGCCCGCGGGTGCCGGGACGGCCCGGCGGGGTGCGGACGCCTGGAGCGCCGTCCCCCCGGTCGTACGGAAGAGTTCGTCGGCGCCGGGCAGACTCACTCGGCGTGACACCGGGCGAGCACCTCCCTGGCGAGCTGACGATAGGCGGCGGCGCCCACGGAGTTGGAGGCGTACGTGGTGATGGGCTCGCCGGCGACCGTGGTCTCCGGGAAGCGCACCGTCCGCCCGATGACCGTGTGGTACACGTGGTCGTCGAAGGCCTCGACGACGCGCGCGAGGACCTCACGGCTGTGCACGGTACGGGAGTCGTACATCGTGGCGAGGATGCCGTCGAGCTCCAGCTCGGGGTTGAGCCGCTCCTGGACCTTCTCGATGGTCTCGGTCAGCAGCGCCACTCCGCGGAGCGCGAAGAACTCGCATTCCAGCGGCACGATGACCTTGTGAGCCGCCGTCAGGGCGTTCACGGTCAGCAGGCCGAGCGAGGGCTGACAGTCGATCACGATGTAGTCGTAGTCGTTCATCAGCGGCTTCAGGGCGCGCTGGAGCGTCGACTCGCGCGCGACCTCGCTGACGAGCTGGACTTCGGCGGCCGAGAGGTCGATGTTGCTCGGCAGCAGGTCCATGTTGGGTACGGCGGTCTTGAGGAGGACCTCGTCCGCCGACATGCCCCGCTCCATGAGCAGGTTGTAGACGGTGAGGTCGAGCTCCATCGGGTTCACGCCGAGGCCGACCGACAGGGCTCCCTGCGGGTCGAAGTCGACGAGCAGCACCCGTCGTCCGTACTCCGCGAGCGCGGCACCCAGGTTGATGGTCGACGTGGTCTTGCCGACGCCGCCCTTCTGGTTGCACATCGCGATGATCTTCGCGGGTCCGTGGTCCGTCAGCGGACCGGGGATCGGGAAGTACGGCAGGGGCCGTCCCGTCGGGCCGATCCGCTCGCGGCGCTGACGGGCAGCGTCGGGTGCGAGGGTGGCCGCGTACTCGGGGTCGGGCTCGTACTCGGCGTCGGGGTCGTAGAAGTGCCCCTCGGGCACCTCGTCAAAGGCGGCGAAGTGGGTGGACTCTCGGCCCATCTCGTTGCCGGCCGTGGCGTTCACGTGTAGGCCGTCCATCGTCTTCATCGTGTGGGCTGTCGTCATGGGCTGGTGCGTCGCGAAGGTCCGCACCGCGACGGAGCCGATCGGAGCACCTGGCGCACCGCTCCCGGGAGTAATTGTCGACTCATTCACAAGTCGTCTTACCTCCTTGGATGTCACCAGGAACATTTATCGATAGGTCAGCGTGGCACCATGCCGACGGTTGGCGACTCTATGGCGTGTCACCGCTCCGCAGCAACACAATCCGCCGGACCCGGCCCGATGTGTCGGCAACCGAACACCTCTCTGTCAAGGGTGCGCAGGCATGCATCCACACGTTTCAGGGGTGTGCGAAACGGTTAAAGGGTTACGTTCGAGGCGAGTTGGCCGAACGTTCCGCCGGGTCCGGACACACATCCGGCCGGACCTTGTCGAACAAGGTCCGGCCGGGTGTGCGGCATTGACGGCACGCGTTGACGGCGGTGCCGGGAGGGTCAGCCCAGGAGGGTGCCCAGCTCGACGTGCTCGAGACCGTGCGCCTCGGCGACCTCCTTGTAAACCACCTTGCCGTCATGGGTGTTGAGGCCCAGAGCGAGGGCGGCGTCGCGGCGCAGCGCCTCGGCCCAGCCGTTGTTCGCCAGCGACACGATGTAGGGCAGCGTGGCGTTGGTGAGGGCGTAGGTGGAGGTGTTCGGGACCGCGCCCGGCATGTTGGCGACGCAGTAGAAGACCGAGTTGTGGACCTGGAAGGTCGGCTCGGCGTGGGTGGTCGCGTGCGAGTCCTCGAAGCAGCCGCCCTGGTCGATCGCAATGTCGACAAGGACACTTCCGGGCTTCATCTTGGCGACGAGCTCGTTGGTGACCAGCTTCGGGGCCTTGGCGCCCGGGATGAGGACGGCGCCGATGACGAGGTCGGCCTCGACGACGGCCTTCTCCAGCTCGTAGGCGTTGGAGACGATCGTCTTCACCTTGGTGCCGAAGATCTTGTCGGCCTCGCGGAGCTTGTTGATGTCACGGTCGAGCAGGGTCACGTGGAAGCCCATGCCGACGGCGATCTGGGTGGCGTTCCAGCCGGAGACGCCGCCGCCGATGACGACGCACTCGCCGGCGTGGGTGCCGGGGACGCCGCCGGGGAGCACACCGCGGCCGCCGACCGAGCGCATCAGGTGGTAGGCGCCGACCTGCGGGGCCAGGCGGCCCGCGACCTCGGACATCGGGGCGAGCAGCGGGAGGGCGCGGTTGGCGGTCTCCACGGTCTCGTACGCGATGGCGGTGGTGCCGGACTCCAGGAGCGCGTCCGTGCACTCGCGGGAGGCGGCGAGGTGCAGGTAGGTGAAGAGCGTCTGGTCCTTGCGGAGGCGGTGGTACTCCTCCGCGATGGGCTCCTTGACCTTGAGCAACAGGTCGGCGGTGGCCCAGACCTCGTCGGCGGTGGGGAGGATCTCGGCGCCGGCGGCGACGTACTCCTCGTCCGTGATCGAGGAGCCGACACCGGCGTTCTGCTCGACGAAGACCTGGTGGCCGTGGCGGACGAGCTCGTGGACACCGGCGGGGGTGATGGCCACGCGGAACTCGTTGTTCTTGACCTCGCGGGGGATGCCGACCTTCATCGTCGATCACGGTCCTTGAATCAGGGGGGATACATGGGGCACTGCGATACATACCCGGATGCACTGCGGCGCACCGGGGCAGACCACGTTCGAACGCGGCGCACCCAGTCTAATGAAGGAGTTCCCGCTGTCTAGCCTTTCAAAGTACTAATCTTCGATCGACCCACTGCGGATTTCGTAGGCAGATGATTCCGTTTCCAGCAGTCTTTCGGCCGCGGCCCGGTGCAGCCG
>NZ_JBHTSA010000212.1:0-6604 GCF_042795405.1 Streptomyces sp. NPDC056480
GGTGGGGGCGGTCCTGGCTCAGGACCGGCCCCACCGCCGACGCACGCGTACCTCTCGCGAGGTGATCAGACCGTCTCGGCGACCTTCACCTTCTCGTCGCCCTCGGCGGCCTTCGGGGCCGTCGCCGGACCGGCGCCGCGCAGCGCCACCTCCTTGACGAAGAAGGCGAGGACCAGACCGAGGACGGAGACCGCGGCGGCGACCAGGAAGGCGCCGTGCGTGCCCGTGGCGACCGCGTGCTGGTAGGCCTCGCGGAGCGCCTCCGGCAGCTTGGCCAGGCTGGCCGCGTCGAGCTGGGCCGTCCGCTCGGTGAGGCCGGATCCGCCGCGCGCCGCCATCTCGTCCTGGACGCGGCTCGTGAAGAGCGCACCCATGATCGCGACGCCGAAGGAGGAGCCGAGCGTCCGGAAGAGGGTGGTGGAGGACGAGGCGACGCCCATGTCCTTCATCTCGACGCTGTTCTGGGCGACCAGCATGGTGATCTGCATCAGGAAGCCCATGCCGGCGCCGAGGACCGCCATGTAGACGCCGGAGATCAGCCGCGAGGTGTCGGTGTCCATCGTGGAGAGCAGGAAGAGCCCGACGGTCATGAGCACGCCGCCCAGGATCGGGAAGATCTTGTACTTGCCGGTGCTGGTGGTGAAGCGGCCGACGACCAGCGAGATGACCATCATCGACAGCAGCATCGGCAGGAGCAGCAGACCGGAGTTGGTCGCCGAGGCGCCCTGGACGGACTGCTGGAAGATCGGCAGGTAGAGGACCGCGCCGAACATCACGAAGCCGGTGATGAAGCCGATCAGGGACATCAGCGTGAAGTTGCGGCTGCGGAAGATGTGCAGCGGCATGATCGGGTCGCTCGCGCGGGTCTCCACCCAGAGGAAGGCGGCGAGCGAGAGCGCTCCGCCGACCGCGAGGCCGACGATGGTGGCCGAGCCCCAGGCGTACTCCGTGCCGCCCCAGGTGGTGACCAGGACGATCGCGGTGATGCCGACGGTCAGCAGCGCGGCGCCGAGGAAGTCGATCCGGGTGCCCGTGGCGCGCTTCTTCTTCGGCAGGTGCAGAACGGTGGTGACCATGGCGAGGGCGACGGCGCCGAGCGGCAGGTTGATGTAGAAGGACCAGCGCCAGCCCCAGTGGTCGGTGATGGTGCCGCCGACCAGCGGTCCGCCGATCATGGCGAGGGCCATCACGCCGGCCATCATGCCCTGGTACTTGCCGCGCTCGCGGGGCGGGATGAGGTCGCCGATGATCGCCATCACGCCGACCATGAGGCCGCCGGCGCCGAGGCCCTGGATCGTGCGGAAGCCGATGAGCTGGCCCATGTCCTGTGCCATGCCGCTGAGCGCCGAACCGATCAGGAAGATCACGATCGAGGTCAGGAAGACGCCCTTGCGGCCGAACATGTCGCCGACCTTGCCCCACAGGGGGGTCGAGGCGGCGGTGGCCAGGGTGTAGGCGGTGACGACCCAGGAGAGGTGCTCGAGGCCGCCGAGCTCGCCGACGATGGTCGGCATCGCGGTGCCGATGATCATGTTGTCCAGCATCGCGAGGAGCATCGCGATCATCAGGGCGAGCAGGACGACGCGGACGCTGCGCGGCTGCGGTTCCGTCTCCCCCTGTGCCGGTGTCGCTGTGGCTTGCGTCGTCATCTTCATCCCTTACTTGCCGCCCGGCTAGTTACTACACTGGGGACGGTAGACCCGTAACTTGCCGGTCGTCAAGTAAGTTCTTTGGAAAGTGGAGGGCAGTCATGGCCCGAGGCAACACCCGCCAGCGCATCCAGGACGTGGCCCTCGATCTCTTCGCCGAGCAGGGCTACGAGAAGACCTCCCTGCGCGAGATCGCGGAACGCCTCGACGTCACGAAAGCGGCGCTCTACTACCACTTCAAGACCAAGGAAGACATCCTCGTCGGGATCTTCGAGGATCTGACCCGGCCCATGGACGACCTGATCGCCTGGGCCCAGGAGCAGCCCCGGACCCTGGAGACCCGGCAGGAGGTGCTGCGCCGCTACCAGGTGGCACTGCGCGCGGCGGCCCCGCTCTTCCGCTTCATGCAGGAGAACCAGGCGACGGTCCGCGAGCTGAGCGTCGGCCTCACCTTCAAGGAGCGGATGCTCGCGCTGACGGGGCTGATCCAGGAGCCGGACTTCGCGATGGTGGACCAGGTGCGCTGCGTCAGCGCGATCTTCACGCTCCACGCGGGCACGTTCTTCATGCAGAACCTCGAGGGCGACCCCGAGGAGAAGCACAGGGCCACCCTCGAGGTCGCCCTCGATCTGCTCAATCAGGCCCACCGGGCCTCATGAGGTCTGTTCGTACGGCTCAGCCTGTTCGTACGGCTCAGCCTGTCGGTACTGCTCAGCCTGTTCGTACGGCTCAGATGGAGACGCCGTGGGACCGCAGGAAGGCGGCCGGGTTCACGGCGGAGCCGTAGTTCGGGGTCGTACGGATCTCGAAGTGCAGGTGGGGGCCGGAGGAGTTGCCGGTGTTGCCCGAGAGGGCGATCTGCTGGCCGGCGAGGACCTTCTGGCCGATGTGCACCTTGATCTTCGACAGGTGGGCGTACTGCGAGTACGTGCCGTTGGCGTGCTTGACGACGATCGCGTTGCCGTACGCGGGGCCGTCGCCGCCGCCGTTCGGGCCGGCCTTCACGACGGTGCCGGTGCCCGCGGCCTTGACCGGGGTGCCGACCGGAACGGCGAAGTCCTGGCCGGAGTGCTTGTGGGCCCACATGGCGCCGCCCTGGTTGTAGCTGGCGCTCAGCGTGTACGCGGTGACCGGCTTGACCCAGGACGGGGCCTTCTTGGCGGCGACCGGCTTCACGGTGACGGTCTTCTTGACGGCGGCGGCCTGCTTGACGGCCGTGGCCTTCGCGGCGGCGGCCTTCACCTGGGCGGCGACGTGCGCCTGGGCGTCGGCCTGAGCGGCGACGGCGGCGGACGCGGTGATCGCGACCGGGGCGGTGACGGCCTTGCCCTCGGCGGCGAAGGCGGACCCAGCTCCGGTCACCATCGTCGCTCCCAGGCCGGCGGCGGCAAGAGCGACGACGGTGACACGGGCGGCGGGGTTCATGCGCTTCGACATACGGGGGAAACCTCCGGGGAAGTACGGGACCCGACGCGAACGGTGCTCTGCGTCGGGCTTGCTCATCCTTGGTAACCCGGACCCCCAGCCATCCCAAAACACCCCATCTACGACATCGGGTCGTAGCGATCTCCGGGGAAGTTCAGCCCTTGACGGCCCTCGGGGCTGCCTTCGAAATCGGACATACCGGCACAAGAGAACCGGTTTATCCGCATGTCACGAGGAACCGGAACCGCGCAAAACGCCGTCCGGCGTCCGGTTCGGGACCCCTGGGGACCAAAGTCCCGACGGTTCTCTCCTGAACGTCCCGAATCGACACCAAAGGTCGCCACTATTCCGGTTAGTACCCCTCAAAACCCCTGTGCGCCTTGTCACCAGGCACCGGCTCCCAATGGGACCTGGGTCACGCGACCGAGCCGTCCGGAAGGCCGTCCCGCACTACGCTGACCGCTTCGGGGACCTACGGGGGGACACACATGGAACCGGCACTCATCGGAACGCGCCTCGCCTCGGCCGCGATCGGCCCGATCCTGAGAAAACTGCTGGTCAGCGACGGTCCGGGGGCGGGCCTCACGGGCCGGTCGGAGAAGGTCCGGCTCTCCTCCCTGGTCTCCTTCCGCGGCGAGAAGCGCACGCTGACGGAGAAGGACGTCCGGAAGCTGGCGGGAACGCTGGTGGGCCGGTCCGCGGAAGGGCCCGGCGAGCGGCCCTTCCCCGCCGACGAGACCGAGGCGGTCACCGACGCCCTCGCCACGACCCTGCTCGCCCTCGGCGAGCTCGACATGGACGACGTCCAGGCCGTCCGCCTCGGCCACACCGCCCTCGCCCTGCGCCTGCGCGCGGCGGCCCCGGCACCGGACGGCCTGTCGACGGACTCGGTCCGCTATCTGGAGTCGATGACCGAGTGGGCCTGCCTCCACATCCTCGACTTCTTCACCCAGCGCTCCACGTTCGTGGCCCGCAGCCTGGTGGAACAGACCCGCGGGCAGAGCGAGCTCATCGCGAAGCTGGACGAGGTGATCCGCCGGGTGCCCCGGGCGGAAGCCCGGGACGCGGAGTTCGAGCGGCGCTACCTGGCCCACCTGGCGAAGAAGCACGGCCGCCTGACGATCTACGGGGTGGACCTGCGGGACGCACCGGAGAAGTGGCCGCTGGACGTGGCGTACCTGTCGCTGGAGGCGACGGGGGGTCCGGCGCGGGAGAACCCGTGGGCGGGCCTGGACACGGGCACCGCCGCGTACGCCGACATCCGCGCGGCCGTCCACCCGGGCGCCCCGCTCGGCGGGCGCGCCGACCGGATCCTCGCCCGGCACGACAAGGTGCTCCTGCGCGGAGCGGCCGGCTCCGGCAAGACCACCCTCGTCCAGTGGCTGGCGGTCTCCGCCGCACGCGCGGACGCCCCCGCCGGCGACGGGAACGCGGACGACATGGCGTACCTCCACCACCGCATCCCCTTCGTCCTCCCCCTCCGCGCCCTCACCCGGCACGGCGAGCGGCTCCCCTCCCCCGACCGCTTCCTCTCGGCCGTCGACTGCCCGCTCTCCCCGCCCGACGGCTGGGCCGACCGCGTCCTCGCCGCCGGGCGCGGCCTGGTCCTCGTCGACGGCATCGACGAGATCCCCGAGGCCGAACGCGACCGCGCGCGCCGCTGGCTCCGCGACCTCCTCGACGCCTACGACGGCAACCGCTGGCTCGTGACCTCCCGCCCCACCGCCGTGAGCGACGACTGGCTCGCGTCGGACGGCTTCGCCGAGCTCACCCTCGCCGCCATGTCCGCCGCCGAGGTCGCCACCTTCGTCCGCCGCTGGCACCGGGCCGCCGGGCCGGCGGCGGCGCCGTACGAGCAGCCCCTCCTCGACGCCCTGCGCACGACGGCGGACGTCGCCCAGCTCGCCACCAGCCCCCTGATGTGCGGCCTGATCTGCGCCCTGCACCACGGACGGCGCGGCTTCCTGCCCCGCGGCCGCAAGGCGCTGTACGAGGCGGCGCTCGCCATGCTGCTCTCCCGCAGGGACCGGGAGCGGGACATGGGGACCCCGTACGGCATCGATCTCGGCGACGCCCCCCAGATCCAGCTGATCCAACGCCTCGCCTACTGGCTGACCCTCAACGGCCGCACGGCGATGGACCGCGCGCATGCGGAGTCGGTCGTACGGGAAGCGGTGCCGGCGATCACCGAGGCCGCCGGCTACGACCCCGGCGCGGTCTTCACCCACCTCCTCCACCGCAGCGGCCTGCTGCGCGAGCCGACCGCGGACACGGTCGACTTCGTCCACCGCACCTTCCAGGACTACCTGGCGGCGAAGGCCCTGGTGGACCGCTGGGACATCGGCGTCCTCGTCCGGCACGCGGCGGACGACCAGTGGGAGGACGTCATCCGCATGGCCGTCGGGCACGCGCGCCCGCGCGAGTGCGCGGAGATCTTCGACGAACTGCTGAAGGCGGCGGACGAGGCACCCGGCCGCCGCACCCGGCTCCGTGTCCTGGTGGTGGCGGCGACGGCGCTCGACCACGCGACGGAGGTGGCGCCGGAGATCAGGGGGCGGATCCTGGCGCGGACGGCGGAGGTCAGCCCGCCGCACGGCCCCGAGGAGGCGCGGGAGCTGGCGGCGGCGGGCCGGGCGGTCCTGGACCTGCTGCCGGGGCCCGAGGGTCTGGACGACGAGGCGGCGCTGGGAGTGACGACCACGGCGACCCACATCATGGACGACGCCTCACTGCCGTATCTCGCCCGGTTCACGGAGCACACCTCCTTGCCCGTCCGCTCCCAGCTGATGTGGGGGTGGTCGCGGTTCGAGACCGTGCGGTACGCCGAGGAGATCATCGCCCGGCTCGACCCGGCCGACCTCGACTTCACGCTCGGGTCGGACGAGCAGGCCGCCGAGGTCGTACGCCTCGGGATGCGCCCGGCAAGACTCGATCTCCGGGCCGGCCTGACCCGCGACGGCATGGCCCTGTTGCGCGAGACGATCGAAGGCGCGCAGCACCTCCGGGCCGCGGGGAGCCTCGTCGGGCTCCTGGCCCCTCTTCTTGCCCGGAACCGGCTCAAGAGCCTCACCTTGCTCGGGCGCGCCGAGGGAGGACCGGCCTTCCTCCACCACCTCACCGGCCTGACGTCGCTGGACATCGACAGTGCCGTGGATCTGTCCGCCGAGGACTGGGGTGCGATCGCCTCCATGGACGAGCTCGGAAGCCTCTTCGTGACCGCGGGGAGCTTGAGGAGCGTGCCGGAATCACTGCGGTTGCCGCGGACGACGTTCCTGGTTCTGGACTTCCACGACGCGTCCGTACCGCTGGACGCCGTCGCACGGGCCTTCCCCGGCCTGAGTGATCTGTACCTGATGAGCTCCCCCGCCGCAGCGGTCCACGACCTCGCGCCGCTGGCGTCCCTGCCTCAGCTCGGTGGGGTCATCGCCCTCGGCTCCCGGATCACCGGCGCCGAGCACCTCGCCCCCACCGTCAGGATCCACACCTGACCCGCAGACGAAAGGGGCGGCCCCGGAACCAGCTGGTTCCGG
>NZ_JBHTSA010000213.1:0-6571 GCF_042795405.1 Streptomyces sp. NPDC056480
CAGAACAACGATACGGCCGCGGCGCCCCTGAGGGGCACCGCGGCCGTATCGGACGAACCAGGGTTACTTCTTGAGCGCGGCCATCGCCTTCGCCGTGACCTCGTCCACCTTGCCGAGCGCCGAGATCGTCACGACCAGGTTCTGCGCCCGGTAGTAGTCGATGATCGGCTCGGTCTGCGTGTGGTAGACCTCCAGGCGCTTGCGGACCGTCTCCTCGGAGTCGTCCGCACGCTGGTACAGCTCGCCGCCGCAGGCGTCGCAGACGCCCTCGGTCTTCGGCGCGTTGTACTCCACGTGGAAGACGTGCGCGCTGTCGTTGCGGCAGATGCGGCGACCCGCGATCCGCTTCACGACCTCGTCCTCGGGGACCTCCAGGTCCAGCACCGCGTCGAGCTGCATGTCCTCGGCCTTCAGGACCACGTCCAGGGCCTCGGCCTGAGCCACGTTGCGGGGGAACCCGTCCAGCAGGAAGCCGTTGACGGCGTCCGGCTGCTCCATCCGGTCCTTGGCCATCCCGATGGTCACCTCGTCGGGCACCAGGTCGCCGGCGTCCATGAACGCCTTGGCCTTGAGACCGAGCTCCGTGCCCTGAGAGATGTTGGCTCGGAACAGGTCGCCCGTGGAGATGTGCGGGATGTCCAGGTTCTTGGCAAGGAACGCAGCCTGCGTTCCCTTGCCGGCACCGGGCGGTCCGACGAGGACGATTCGCATCAGCGGAGGAACCCTTCGTAATTGCGCTGCTGGAGCTGGCTCTCGATCTGCTTCACGGTCTCCAGCCCCACACCCACGATGATGAGGATGCTCGTCCCACCGAAGGGGAAGTTGGCATTGGCGCCACCGAAGCCTGCCAACGCCATCGTCGGCACAAGAGCGATCAGACCCAAGTACAGCGAGCCCGGCCAAGTGATCCGGTTGAGCACGTAGCTCAGATACTCGGCAGTAGGTCGACCAGCCCGGATACCCGGGATGAAGCCACCATACTTCTTCATGTTGTCCGCGACTTCCTCGGGGTTGAACGAGATCGCCACATAGAAGAAGGCGAAGAACACGATCAGGAGGAAGTACGTCGCGATGTAGTAGGGGTGGTCACCCTTGACGAAGTGGGCTTCGATCCAGGTCTTCCACCCTGCGGTGGAGTTCGAGAACTGCGCGATCAAGGCCGGGATGTAGAGCAGCGACGAAGCGAAGATGACAGGAATCACACCCGCCTGGTTCACCTTCAGCGGGATGTACGTGGACGTACCGCCGTAGGAACGCCGGCCGATCATGCGCTTCGCGTACTGCACCGGGATCCGGCGCTGGGCCTGCTCGACGAAGACCACGAGGGCCACCATCACGAAGCCGATGAGGATGACGGTGCCGAACTCGATCCAGCCCTTGGCGAGCTTGCCGCTCTCCTTGATGGCCCACAGGGCGCCCGGGAAGCCGGCGGCGATCGAGATGAACATCAGGATCGACATGCCGTTGCCGATGCCGCGGTCGGTGATGAGCTCACCGAGCCACATGACGATGCAGGTACCGGCGGTCATCGTGAGGACCATCGTGGCGATGGTGAAGATCGACGGGTCGGGCACGACCTGGTCGGCGACACGGCAGCCACTGAACAGCGCACCGCTCTTGGCGGTGGCGACGAGACCGGTGCCCTGCAGCACGGCGAGGGCGACCGTCAGGTAACGGGTGTACTGCGTGATCTTCGCGGTACCCGACTGGCCTTCCTTCTTGAGGGCTTCCAGGCGCGGGATCACGACGGTCAGCAGCTGCAGGATGATGCTCGCCGTGATGTACGGCATGATGCCGAGCGCGAAGATGGTGATCTGGAGCAGCGCCCCGCCACTGAACATGTTGACCAGGCCGAACAGGCTGTTGTTGCCTTCACTGGCCTGCTTCACACACTGCTGGACGGCCTCGTAGCTGACGCCGGGGACCGGGATGTGGGCCCCGAGGCGGTACAGCACGATGATGGCGAGCGTGAAGAGCAGCTTCTTGCGCAGGTCGGGCGTCTTGAACGCCCGGGCGAACGCGGTGAGCACGGTGCCTCCTGCGACCCCCGCGCTATGCGTCAAGGGTGACGGTCTTGAGGTTCGACGATTAGGTATCGGTCATCAATCCCGTGCGGGCATACCGCACGGAGCCTAGACAGTGCACGCCACCTTACCGGCGACCATGCCCCCCTAGGAACGACCAATCGGGGATGCCCCTTTTGGGAGGCATCCCCGATCGGATGTTCAAGCCATCGAGTCGTCTTAGACGAGCTCGGTGACGGTGCCACCAGCGGCGGCGATCTTCTCCTTGGCGGAGCCGGAGACGGCGTCAACCGTCACCTGCAGCGCCACGGTGATCTCGCCGGTGCCGAGCACCTTGACGAGCTGGTTCTTGCGAACCGCACCCTTGGCGACCAGATCGGCCACCGTGACCTCGCCACCCTGCGGGTAGAGCGCGGTGAGCTTGTCCAGGTTCACGACCTGGTACTCGGTGCGGAACGGGTTCTTGAAGCCCTTGAGCTTCGGCAGACGCATGTGGAGGGGCATCTGCCCACCCTCGAAGCGCTGCGGAACCTGGTAACGGGCCTTGGTGCCCTTGGTACCACGACCGGCCGTCTTACCCTTCGACGCCTCACCACGACCGACACGGGTCTTCGCGGTCTTGGCACCGGGGGCGGGACGGAGGTTGTGGGCCTTCAGCGGGTTGGTCTCCGCCATGTCAGTCAACCTCCTCGACCGTCACGAGGTGGCGGACGGTGTGCACCATTCCGCGGAACTCGGGGCGGTCCTCCTTGACAACCACGTCGTTGACCTTCTTGAGGCCAAGCGAACGCAGGGTGTCGCGGTGGTTCTGCTTGCTGCCGATGTACGACTTCGTCTGCGTGACCTTGAGGCGAGCCATTAGGCACCCGCCCCAGCACGCGCACGGAGCAGAGCCGCGGGGGCGACGTCCTCGAGGGGCAGACCACGGCGGGCCGCGATCTCCTCGGGACGCTGCAGGCCCTTGAGGGCCGCCACGGTCGCGTGCACGATGTTGATCGCGTTGTCGGAGCCGAGCGACTTCGACAGGATGTCGTGAACGCCGGCGCACTCGAGCACGGCGCGCACCGGGCCACCGGCGATAACACCGGTACCGGGGGAAGCCGGCTTGAGCAGGACGACGCCCGCGGCCTTCTCGCCCTGGATCGGGTGAGGGATGGTGCCCTGGATGCGCGGAACCTTGAAGAAGTTCTTCTTGGCTTCCTCGACACCCTTGGCGATGGCCGCGGGAACTTCCTTGGCCTTGCCGTAACCGACACCTACGGTGCCGTCACCGTCGCCCACCACGACCAGCGCGGTGAAGCTGAAGCGGCGACCACCCTTGACAACCTTGGCGACGCGGTTGATCGCGACAACGCGCTCAACGTACGCGGTCTTCTCGGCGGCAGCGCCACCGTCGCGGCCCTTCCGGTCCCGCCGCTCGCCGCCACCGGCACCGCTTCCGCGGCGCTGGGGTCCAGCCATTGGATTTACCTCTCTCTGTTACGTCCGTTAGTCCCGGAACCGGGGCTTAGAACTTCAGCCCGGCTTCGCGGGCGGCGTCAGCCAGAGCGGCAATGCGCCCGGCGTACCTGTTGCCACCACGGTCGAACACGACAGCCTCGACACCAGCAGCCTTGGCGCGCTCGGCGACGAGAGCTCCGACCTGCTTGGCCTGCGCGGACTTGTCACCCTCGCCACCGCGGATCGACGCGTCCAGGTTCGACGCAGACGCAAGGGTGTGACCCTTGAGGTCGTCGATGACCTGAGCGGTGATACCGCGGTTCGAACGCGTCACGACGAGGCGCGGACGCTCCGCCGTACCCGACACGTTCTTGCGGATGCGGATGTGGCGGCGCGCCTTGGCGGCACGCTTGTAAGCGTCGCCCTTGGCGATCTTCACACCGTATGCCATGGCTTACTTACCAGCCTTTCCGACCTTGCGGCGGATGACCTCGCCGGCGTACTTGACGCCCTTGGCCTTGTACGGGTCGGGCTTCCGCAGCTTGCGGATGTTCGCCGCGACCTCGCCGACCTTCTGCTTGTCGATGCCCTCGACCGAGAACTTGGTCGGCGACTCGACCTTGAACGAGATGCCCTCGGGCGCCTCGACCAGGATCGGGTGGCTGTAGCCGAGCTGGAACTCCAGGTTGGAGCCCTTCGCGGCCACGCGGTAACCGACACCGCTGATCTCGAGCGCCTTCACGTAACCCTGGGTCACACCGGTGATCATGTTGGCCACCAGCGTGCGGGACAGGCCGTGAAGGGCCTTGTTCTGACGCTCGTCGTTCGGACGAGAGACGTTGAGCACGCCCTCCTCGCCCTTAACGATCTCGATCGGAGCGGCGACGGTGTGGCTCAGGGTGCCCTTGGAACCCTTCACCGTGACCGTGCGGCCCTCGATGGTGACGTCCACGCCGGCGGGAACCGGGATAGGCAGCTTGCCAATACGCGACATGAGCTTTCCTTCCTTTCCCGACTACCAGACGTAGGCGAGGACTTCCCCACCTACGCCCTTCTTGCCTGCCTGCTGGCCGGTCAGGAGACCGTGGGACGTGGAGATGATCGCCACGCCCAGGCCGCCGAGGACCTTCGGCAGGTTGGTGGACTTCGCGTAAACCCGGAGACCGGGCTTCGAGATCCGCTTGATGCCCGCGATGGAGCGCTCACGGTTCGGACCGAACTTGAGCTCGAGGACGAGGTTCTTGCCGACCTCGGCGTCCTCGACCTTCCAGCCCGTGATGAAGCCCTCCTGCTGGAGGATTTCCGCGATGTGAGACTTGATCTTGCTGTGCGGCATCGTCACGGAGTCGTGGTATGCCGAGTTCGCGTTACGCAGACGAGTCAGCATGTCCGCGATCGGATCAGTCATGGTCATGAATTGGCCTTCGGCCTCTCTCGCCGGGGTTTCCTGTATGCGCCATCCCTCTCCCCACACAGGGGCGGGACGGGTGCGGCGCGGGGACCTACGGCGTAGTAAGTCGTACGGGCGACGGACGCCCAACCCTCCTAGCCTAAGCCATGGAGGGATGGGCATCCGACAACCCAGTGCTTACCGAGAGACTCCGGTCATCCCAAGTAAGGGATTACCAGGAGCTCTTGGTCACGCCCGGCAGCTCGCCACGGTGAGCCATCTCACGAAGGCACACGCGGCACAGGCCGAACTTGCGGTACACGGAGTGGGGACGACCACAACGCTGGCAGCGCGTGTAGCCACGCACGCCGAACTTGGGCTTGCGGGCAGCCTTCGCGATGAGAGCCTTCTTCGCCATCTCGCTTACGCCTCCTTGAACGGGAAGCCGAGGTGACGCAGAAGGGCACGGCCCTCGTCGTCGTTGGTCGCCGTGGTCACCACGGTGATGTCCATACCCCGGACACGGTCGATCTTGTCCTGGTCGATCTCGTGGAACATGACCTGCTCCGTGAGACCGAAGGTGTAGTTGCCACGCCCGTCGAACTGCTTGGGGGACAGACCACGGAAGTCGCGGATGCGCGGAAGCGCGAGCGACAGGGTGCGGTCCAGGAACTCCCACATGCGGTCGCCACGGAGGGTGACGTGCGCACCGATCGGCTGTCCTTCGCGAAGCTTGAACTGCGCGATGGACTTGCGGGCCTTGGTGACGGCCGGCTTCTGACCGGTGATGGTGGTCAGGTCACGGACGGCACCGTCCATGAGCTTCGAGTCACGGGCGGCGTCGCCGACACCCATGTTGACCACGATCTTCACGAGGCCGGGAACCTGCATGACGTTCTCGTAGGAGAACTCCTCACGCAGCTTGCCCGCGATCTCCTCGCGGTACTTCGTCTTGAGACGCGGAGTGGTGGTAGCCATCAGATGTCCTCACCCGTCCGCTTGGCAACGCGGATCTTGTTGCCCTCGTCGTCGAAGCGGAAACCGACACGCGTGACGACCTTCTTGCCGTCCTTCTCCACGACCAGCTGGACGTTGGAGACGTGGACCGGAGCCTCGGTCGTGACGATGCCACCGGCCTGCGACGGGCCGGCCTTGGTGTGCTTCTTGACCCGGTTGACACCCTCGACGAGGACGCGGTTCTCGCGGGGGAAGGCCGTGATGACCTTGCCCTGCTTGCCCTTGTCCTTACCGGTGATGACCTGGACCAGGTCGCCCTTCTTGATCTTCATGCTTACAGCACCTCCGGCGCGAGCGAGATGATCTTCATGAACTTCTTCTCGCGCAGCTCACGGCCGACCGGGCCGAAGATACGGGTGCCACGAGGGTCGCCGTCGTTCTTGAGAATGACAGCGGCGTTCTCGTCGAAGCGGATGTACGAGCCGTCCTGGCGGCGGCGCTCCTTGACGGTGCGAACGATGACCGCCTTGACGACGTCACCCTTCTTCACGTTGCCACCGGGGATCGCGTCCTTGACGGTGGCGACGATGACGTCACCGATGCCCGCGTAGCGGCGACCCGAGCCACCGAGAACACGGATGCAAAGGATCTCCTTGGCACCAGTGTTGTCGGCGACACGCAGTCGCGACTCCTGCTGGATCACGTCTATCTCCTGATTTGTCTGCCGGTTCCCGGTGGGGTTGCGCTGAGTGATCAGCGC
>NZ_JBHTSA010000214.1:0-6550 GCF_042795405.1 Streptomyces sp. NPDC056480
CCAGCCCCGCACCCCGCCACCCCGTCGGCAAACACCACCACAAAAAGGACAACCCCCGACCCAACGAGCCGAGGGAAAACCTTTAAATTCAAGCTAAGGCGCTGATGCAGGTGCTCGTCGAGATATCCACTCAGCTGCCTGACGATCACTTCCGGATCGCCGACAAACAGCAGCTGATACTCGGAGATCACCAGTCGGCGCAGCGCCTCGGGTGAGTAGTGCGCCACGTGAACGGCCTGGAGGTACCGCCAGCCGACTTCCCGCTCGACCGACACCCCGTCCACAGACCAGTTCCCGAGCACCTGCACGAACTGAGGAAGCTGCGCCTTGGTGACGATCTCCTCGAACTCGGCAAGTGTTTCGGCGGCACGGGCCCGCTCAGAAAGATCATGCAGTTCAGGAGCCCCCGTGGACAGTACGAGGCGCACCTTCTTGCCCTCCGCGAGATGCCCTGTAACCGCCTTGAGGATCTTCCCCGCAGCATCCAGGGTCCACGACCCCTTCTTCGAAGGGACGTCCTTCACCTGCTCGCACCATGTGCCGTCGTCCGCCTTGAGCTCGAACTCGATCCCGGCACCAGCCGCCCCAGGGGGCTCCAGCCGAATACGCGATGCCCGCCCCCGCAGCAACTCCGCCACCCGCAACGCGGTCCACCAGTCCTCGTACCGGTTACCCGCCTTGTCCGCAGCCCCGCCCGCCAGCCCCACCTAGCCTCACACCCCGAGCAAGCCATCAGGGGCTCCTCGCTCCGGAGCCCGCATGCCGTGACCCTACTGTCAACCACTGACAACTGGATAGAAATGCTGATTCAGCGCAATTTCCCTCGTCTCCATCGCAGACCCTTACGACCTGCCGGCGGTGTCCCGTCGGCGGTCTCGAGCAACTGCCGGCGATCCACCACTACCCGCCGCACCTGTCGCCAGACGACGGGAGCGGTCGCACCCGTTCCCACTCGGCGTCCTTCACATCGCCGACGGCAGCGTCTCAGCGCGACGCTGCCGCCCACGCGACGGGTGGGCGGCGCGACGCGTTGAGCTTCATGCGAGGCCATACGGCTCCCGTCGTCTCCGGAGGGTCACAAGCCGGGGTCGACACGACCCGCAAGAGACTCGCCGCGATTCCGAGCAGTGCCTCCGCCTTCACGCCCAGGAAGGTCTCCGCGAACCCGGCGGCCCCGGCCCTGTCCGGTGTCGTCGATTGCCGGCCGATCAGCGGGAGGGGCGACGGCGGCCGGCTTCACCGGCACGGCCGCGGAGGGGCCGGCGCGGAGCGGGCGGAGGCATCGGGAGCTCCTTGAAGAAGTCGGCGAAGCTGATGCCTCACTCTTCGACGCTCCCGTCACCAGCGGGCTGACCATCAGGCGCCCAGGCCGTCACGAGGCCATAACTCCGCTTGGTGAGTTCGGCGTAGTGGCCTGTAGCCTACGTGGTAAGCCGGGGGTAAGGCGATGGCAGTACAGCCGCGAAGTCCCTCGCGATACTGCCGACGGCGGCCGGAAATCGCATGAGATCTCCGCCCAGTCATGCGGGAGCAACCGCTATGAACGATCACTTTGTTGATGAAGCCGATGTGCTGGACAGGATGGAACAAAACCTGGCCGAACACGCCTGTCACCTGCACCGGAGCATGACCGGTGCGACCGTCACAGAGGCCGGCGACCTCCTGGTCGCGGACAGCGGCCTGGACGACGACACGTTCAACATCGTCGCCGCGGCCCGCTTCACCGCAGACGGCGCCATGGCGCGTATCACCGAGACCGCTCGGACGCTGGCCCGCACCGGCCGCCCCTTCTCCTGGTGGGTGGGGCCCGCCTCGACACCACCAGACCTCACCACCCGCCTGGCGGCGGCCGGTCTGCCGGCGTCCGAACGCGAGACGGCGATGTGGGCCGAACTGGACGACACCACCCTGCCTCCTCCTGCCGCCGAGGGCCTGGACATCCAAAGGGTGACCACGCCCGAACAGCTCGCCGACTACGCCATGGTTCTCGCCGCGAATTGGGACCCGCCCGCTGACACCGTCCGCCGCTTCTTCGCCCAGGCCTCCCCGCGGGCACTGGCAGCACAGTGTCCAGCCCGGTACCTGGTCGGCTACGTGGAGAAACGTCCCGTCTGCTCCGCCGAAGTGTTCTACCACGCGGGAGTCGTCGGCATCTACAACATCTCCACCCTGGCCGCCCACCGCCGCCGTGGCTACGGTGGCGCCATCACGCTCGCGGCACTCCGCACGGCCCGTGACCGAGACCACCGGATCGCGGTCCTCCAAGCCTCAGCCGACGGCGAGCCCGTCTACAGCCGCCTGGGGTTCCGTTCCTGCGGCCAGTACACCGAACACGCCATCACCCGCTGAACCAACCCGACTCCACGGGCCCTCCGCCCCGCTTTGCTTCACGGTTCTGATCGCAGCAGCCAGTCAGGATGCGCACCACGACCCGACGGGCCCGCTTGAAGCGCCTGCCTCGTCGGCCGGATCATCACCGTGAGGCGCGGCGACGCCAGGGACGGCTGGCTGTGGCCGAGGTCCTCGTATCCCCATGACCGGTGCAGGGCGTGGACCTTGCCGCCTCCGGCCGCTTCGTTGCCCATCAGCGTCACGTACCGCTCGTCCCGGCTGGAAAGGAACCCGTCGTGAACGCGTCGCGCTACTCCGGTACCGCGCCATGCGGGCCGTACACCGATCTCCTTGAGGGCGACGGCTGAGCGCGCCGTGTACTGCTCGCTGGGCGCCGGGTTCATGCGCTGCCAGTACCGGTCCCCGTTCTCGATCTGGTTGCCGTAGGCGTAGCCCACCGGGTGGCCGCCCTCGTAGGCGAGAACCGCCTGAAAGCCGTCCTCTGCGCCGTGCCGGTCCAGCCGCTCGCCGAAGGCGCTGACCGCGTAGTTCGCAAGGTGGAGAAGTGGTGCCCTGACTTCTGCGTACACGTCCAACAGGTCGCCTCGAACGGCTTCGAGTTCGCTGAAGGAGCGGAGTTCGATCGGGGGTGCCGAGCTTGCGACCACAGCGGAGAACTTGTCCTGCAGACGCCCGACGTCGCTCATGCCGATCTTGCGGGTTGAGGCGGCGCCCGGAGCGGCAGCAGCAACGGCCGCCAACAGTGCTCCGGCGACGAGAGTGCGGCGGTACACGGGGTCCTCCTGAGGTGCGGCAGCCGGCGAGGTTCGGCTCCGTGGCACGAACCCTAAGTCGACGGCGCCCCTTCCGGAGAGGTCGGCCAGGACCTGGCGGGTTGCCGTATTGGGCAAGCGGACCCGGCCAGAACGCCACTTCCGGACATGTCGGCCGTCGTTGGTCCCGGCCTTCCCGGTGAGCTCATCGAGGCCTGAATTCACCGCCCTGGCGAGGCTGTTGGAGCTGTACCGGTGCTCTTTCATCCACGCTTCAAGAGCCTCATGGCGAAGGGTGTCCATGAGCGAACGGTAGCCCGTCAGGCACTCGATGCAAGGTAGAACGGTCACCAAAACCGGCTCTGGCGAAGATCTTGTGATCGGGCGGGTCTGGCCCTGGGCCCCGGTCCTCGAAGCCGCCGAAAGTCTCCGGCATCATGATCGGATGTCGGACAGCACAGCGCGTTCCGCTCTTCACGATCACCTTCGCAAGACGCTGCCAGGTCGCGTCATCGATGAGGTCCTGGGTGTCGACGGGCCCATCGAGGAGCGCGTGCCCGGATTTCGGGTATTCCGGGTTCATCCCGCCTACCCTGGAGGTTGGTGGCTGTATGTAACGTCAGGTTGCTGGGAGGCAGCTCAGCACGACGGTCACGGGGTGGAATTCGTTCTCGCGGCGCCGCGCGACGAGTGGCTCAACTTGGAGAGCCTCACCATGAACGCGTACTACCACTGCGGGCCGGCCCACCAACGACTCGATGTCGGGCACACCGTTCCGATCGGCAGGCCATGGCTCGACGACTCGGAATGCGACCAGTACCTGGTGAGCCTGCCCTACCCGTTCGGCCCAGAGTTCGAGATCTGCAAGTGGGACGGAGGAGCCCACGCCCAGACCCTGTGGCTGCTGCCGATCACCAAAGCCGAGAAGGGCTTCCGTCGGGAGAACGGCCTGGAGGCACTTGAGGATCGATTCGAGGAGCACGCGATCGACCCGGCCGATCCGAAGCGAGCCTCCGTGGCCTGACCTGCCGTAGCCGGACGGCACAGAAGGCGACGGGGCTTGGGTCAGCTCACCAGAAGGATCCGTTTGCGGAGCAGATCAAGGCTGGCACGGCCGTAGCCCTTCCGCTTGATCAGCTTGATTCGCGTGACCTGGCCCTCGACCTGGCCCGAGCTCCAGGAGCTGGACAGGCCGACGACGACGGCGTCCTGGTCCCGGCGAAGGCCGGTGACCAGGGAGTGCAGAGCCAGCAGGTCGTCGGCGAGGACGCGGTCCATCCAGTCGGGCAGGAGGTCTCCGCGTCGCTCCTGGAGCATGGCGGCGAAATCGCGGACGTGTCGGGCCGCGGCGTCAAGGTGTAGGCAGGCGGCCCGGACCTCCTTGAGCTCCTGGGCGTCACCGGCGGGTAGAACGTCCGGGTCGGTCATGTTCCAGCGGACCACTCGGCGGGGCCGCGGGGCGGCCCGGGGTGCCAGGGGGAATCCGCGTTCCTTCGACGGCCGGAGGTAGCGGCGCACGGTCTGGATGTCACCAGGGAAACCAAGGTCCCGGAGTTCGCGGTGGAGCCGGGGGATGTCGTGACAGCCATCGCTCCACCGCTGGTGCAGATACGGCTTGTACGCGTCGAGGATGGACTGCCGGTTGACCGCCCTGGTCAGCAGCTCGTCGATGCTGCCGGCGCGGGCGAAGCGGCGCACTGTGGAGTGGTCCAACCGCAGTTCCCGGGCGATTGCCCTCAGCGACTTGCCCTCGGCCAGCCGTTCCTGCACCGCCGCGAAGCGTTCCCGGGTGCGGGCGACCAGGCGTCGCGGGCGGCCCAGGCAGTCGTGCGTCCCGTCCGGAGGGTTGAGCGGCTCGGTCGTGCCGACGGCCGTGCCGGGCTCGGTGGCCGCAGTCGTCACGAACACCGAACGGATGCAAGCTTGGTGCGAGCCAACGGTTTTCTTCACGGCCTCGGCGAGGTTCCGCCACAGGTGCCAGCCGTCGGCAACCTGGATGGCTTGGGGAGCACCGCTTCTGGCGCCTTCGGCGTAAGCGCCGGCCCGATCCCGGCAGATAGTCTCCACCTCCGGGTGCCCGGCGAGCCAGGCGGCCAAGGGTTCGGCGTCCCGGCCCGGCAGCACGTCGACGGGTTGGCGGGCCTCCACGTCCACCAGGACGGTGGCGTACGAATCGCCCTTGCGTAACGCGAAGTCGTCGACACCCAGCACCCGCACCCGCCCCTCGTGCCGGTCGGGCATGGTACGAAGCAGGTGGAGCAGGGTGTCCTTGGCGACGCGGATGCCCAGGACCGCGGCCAGGCGGGCGCCGGGTCGGCCGGCGAGCGCGCAGCCTATGGACAGCAATACCGCCCGCAGCAGCGGGGGCCTTGCGGGCGTGCGGCGTGGTGAGCCCTTCGATCTGCTCGACGAATGTCACCGCTGTACAGACCTCGTTTAGACAGCGGAAGCGGCGTACGAGCAGCTCGTTGACCACGGCTTTGCCCCCGATCACCGCATCCGCCAGGCGCCGGACGTACCGCCCGTGCACCCGCCCCGACGTCCTGGAACAGTGCGGGCACCTCGCCCTGACCACTCGCGCACGGGCATGCAGAACGATCTGCGCTGCCGATTGCTGAACGAACTCGATTACGACACCGGCCAAATGTGGGAGAAGCGCCTCAAGGCTCCGCGGACTGCACGCCTGACATCGTCTCAGGAGACCCTGGCACCACGGGCCCGATCACACGATCTTCGCCAGAGCCCGCTATTCCCCAGGGGTAAGTTCACGTAATTCCCAGGTCCTGGCTTGAGGGCTAGGTTGCGCCGGGCAGCCCCAGGGCGACCATGAGGGCTGAAGAGAGCTCTTCCGCGAACAGGGCCGACCCGGTGAGCGTCTGCCGGATGGCTACCGCGTCGGGTGTCAGTCCGGCAGCGGCCGACCAGACGAGAGCGCCCGCCACGGCCGGTTCGATGGGGAACTGCTCCAGGTGTATCTCGTAGCTCTTCGCCAACTCCCGGTTGAGCAGGCCCTCCCAGCTGTTGCACGTCGGGCGTGAGGGCCTCGATGAAGCCCACATCGCTGTCGAGGAAGGACACCATGACGGCCGGTGCCCCCGTTCGCTCGACGAGGTTGGCAAGGCTGCGCCGTCCGGCGTCGGCGAAGTCCGTGACCTGCCAGCCCTCGGCCAACGTCTCCGTGTCGTCGATGCCCGTGAACCCGGCCGCCCGCATGAGCTGGTGCAGTTCCCCTGTGGACCGAGCCGTCAATGATCCGCCTGACATTCCCATGGCCCGCAAGTTAGCCGATGCCTCTGACAAGCTAACTCGTGCCCCTGAGACGTCGGCATGGGAAGCCGAGACAGGTAGACCCTAGGGCCTGTGTGATGTCGTGATCAGATTCTGGGTTCTGCGCCTTTCGTGGGGTGGAACCCGGTAGGACTGAGGTCGTGACACGTAGGCAACTC
>NZ_JBHTSA010000215.1:0-6443 GCF_042795405.1 Streptomyces sp. NPDC056480
GGACAGGTCCCGGCGGGCCGCCCGCCGCTCATGCGGACCGGTTCACCCGGCCCCGTGCGCACCGATCAGTGGAAGAAGTGGCGCGTCCCCGTGAGGTACATCGTCACGCCCGCCTTCTTCGCGGCCTCGGCCACCAGCTCGTCCCGCATCGAGCCGCCCGGCTGCACGACCGCCTTCACGCCGGCCGCGGTGAGGATCTCCAGGCCGTCCGGGAACGGGAAGAAGGCGTCCGAGGCGGCGTACGAGCCGCGCGCCCGCTCCTCGCCCGCCCGCTCGACCGCGAGCTTCGCGGAGTCGACGCGGTTGACCTGGCCCATGCCGACGCCGACCGAGGCGCCGTCCTTGGAGAGCAGGATCGCGTTGGACTTGACCGCGCGGCAGGCCTTCCAGGCGAAGGCGAGCTCGGCGAGCTCCTCCGCGGAGAGGGCCTCGCCGGTCGCCAGGGTCCAGTTCGCCGGGTCGTCGCCCTCGGCCTGGAGGCGGTCCGTGACCTGGAGCAGCGCGCCGCCGTCGATCGGCTTGACCTCGACCGGGTTGCTCGGGGCGCCCTCCGCCTTGAGCACACGGATGTTCTTCTTCTTGGCGAGGACCTCGACGGCCCCGTCCTCGTACGCCGGGGCGACGATGACCTCGGTGAAGATCTCCGCGACCTGCTCGGCCATGGCGACCGAGACGGGGCGGTTGACGGCGATGACGCCGCCGAACGCGGACAGCGGGTCGCAGGCGTGCGCCTTGCGGTGGGCCTCGGCGACGTCGGCGCCGATCGCGATGCCGCACGGGTTGGCGTGCTTGATGATCGCGACGCAGGGCTCGGTGTGGTCGTACGCGGCCCGGCGCGCGGCGTCGGTGTCCGTGTAGTTGTTGTACGACATCTCCTTGCCGTGCAGCTGCTCGGCCTCGGCGAGGCCGCCCGTGCCGTCGACGTACAGCGCGGCGCCCTGGTGGGGGTTCTCGCCGTACCGCAGGACGTTGTTCCGCTCGTACGTGGCGCCGAGGAAGTCGGGGAAGCCCGACTCGTCGGCTGCCGCGTAGTCGGCGGCGAACCAGGAGGCGACGGCCACGTCGTACGCGGCGGTGTGCTGGAAGGCCTCGGCCGCGAGCCGCTTGCGGGCGGTCAGGTCGAAGCCGCCGGCCTGGACGGCCGCGAGGACGTCGGCGTACCGCTCGGGGCTGGTGACGATCGCCACGGACGGGTGGTTCTTGGCCGCGGCGCGCACCATCGACGGGCCGCCGATGTCGATCTGCTCGACGCACTCGTCGGGAGTGGCGCCGGAGGCGACGGTCTCCTTGAACGGGTAGAGGTTCACGACGACCAGGTCGAAGGGCTCCACGCCGAGCTCGGCGAGCTGCTCGCGGTGCGACTCCAGGCGCAGGTCGGCGAGGATGCCGGCGTGCACGCGCGGGTGGAGGGTCTTGACGCGGCCGTCCAGGCACTCGGGGAAGCCGGTCAGCTCCTCGACCTTGGTGACCGGCACACCGGCGGCGGCGATCTTCCCGGCCGTGGAGCCGGTGGAGACGAGCTCGACACCGGCCTCGTGCAGACCGCGGGCCAGCCCCTCGAGCCCCGTCTTGTCGTAGACGCTGACCAGCGCGCGGCGGATGGGCTTAACGGTGTCCGTGTTCACCGACATGAACCTTTCGTCCCTCAATGCGGTAGCCGTGCCGGGCGAGGCGCCCCACGACGTCGACGAGCAGTGAGCGCTCGACTTCCTTGATGCGCTCGTGCAGAGCGGCTTCATCGTCCTCGTCCCGCACCTCGACCACGCCCTGGGCGATGATCGGGCCGGTGTCGACACCGTCGTCGACGAAGTGGACGGTGCACCCGGTGACCTTCGCGCCGTAGGCGAGGGCGTCACGCACCCCGTGGGCACCGGGAAAACTGGGCAGCAGAGCCGGGTGGGTGTTGACGACCCGGCCGCCGAAGCGGGCGAGGAACTCCTTGCCGACGATCTTCATGAAGCCGGCCGAGACGACGAGATCCGGCTCGTACGCGGCGGTGGCCTCGGCGAGGGCGCGGTCCCACTCCTCGCGGGTGGCGTGGTCCTTGACCCGGCAGACGAAGGTCGGCAGTCCGGCGCGCTCGGCGCGCTCCAGACCTGCGATGCCGTCGCGGTCGGCGCCGACCGCGACGATCTCCGCGCCGTAGCCCTCGGGGTCCGCGGCGATGCCGTCGAGGAGGGCCTGCAGATTGGTACCGGAACCGGAGACCAGGACGACGAGGCGGGCGGCAGCCACTGGGTCACTCTTTCCGTGGTGTTTGTACGGTCGTACGAACGAATCGTGCCGCTCGATACGGGGAACCCTACGAATGGCTCGACCGTCAGCAACGATACCGGCACACCGGACGGCCCCCACGGGACGGGGGCGGAGCAGGGCGGTAGCGTCAAGGTCCGACGCCGGACGCGCACCCGACCAGCACCGGTCGGGCACACGAACGACAGCGGACGAGACAGCAGCGGAGACCACGGGTGCGGCCGTGGTCGTGACGACAGAGGGAAGACGTTCAGCAGATGCCGGAACGCCAGTCCACGGACGACAACAACCCGTTCGCGCCGCCGCCCGAGGGCAGGCCGGATCAGCCGTGGCAGCCGCGGCGACCGGACGGCCCCGACAGCCCGGACGACGAATCGTCCGGGGGCTCCGGATCGTCGGGGCCGTCCGACGGCCGCTGGAGCCCGCGCCAGCCGGGCCGCTCGAACGACGGCTTCGGCCGTGGGCCCGAGCGCCAGGGCGGCGGCCAGGGAGGACCGGAGGGCGGCCCCGGACAGGGTGGGCCCGGCCAGGGCGGCACCGGAGGGCGGGGGCTCCGCTGGGACCCGACGGACCCGGCGCAGCGCCGCGCGCGGTACGCGATCCTCGCCGGCATGTGGGCCTTCTTCTTCGCCATCTTCGAGATTCCGGAACTGGCTCTGCTGCTCGGCGCTCTGGGCGTCTACTGGGCGATCAGCTCGCTGCGCGCCAAGCCGAAGCCGGCCGACGAGGTGTCGCCGACGTCACAGTCGGCGACCGGGCCGGCGTCTCAGCCCTCGGGACAGGCCGCGGGGCAGCCCGCGGCCCGGCCTTCGGGGCAGGGCGCCACGGCGGCCCCGCTCCGCTCGATGCGGACGGCCGCGATCAGCGGTCTGGTCGCGGCGAGCGTGGCTCTGATGATCGTCGCCGTGGGCTTCACGATGCAGCTCGTCTACAGCGACTTCTACGAGTGCCGTGACGACGCCCTCACCCACGCCGGCCAGCTGGCCTGCAACGACCTCCTGCCGAAGCCGCTGCGCGCGGGCTTCGGGGTCCGGGAGTAGCGCGGCGGACGGCCCCTAGTCGGCGGACCGCCCCGGGGGCGGGGGCGGCGGAGCGCCCGGCTCCCAGGCCGCCGGAAGGTAGTCGTAGGGCTCGAAGACGGAGTCGCCGTACGGGTCGTAGGTGTCATGGGCGTCGTAGGTCGGGTACGCCGGGTCGTCGCCGGGCCCGGGCCCGGCAACGACCGCCTTCGAACCGGCCGCCTTCGAACCGGCCGCCTTCGAATCGGCCGCCTTCCCTGCGGGGGCCGCGGGCGCGTCCGGTGGTGTCCGCTCGCCGTCCGGCCCGTCCGGGGTGGAGGGGGCCGACGAGGCCGACAGGGGTACGGGACCGGCGGCGGGTACGCGGCCGGCCTCGGGCCCCACGGGCACGGCCGGCACCGACCGCACCGCCTGCGCCGACCGCACCGCCTGCACCGGCGTCGAAGCCTCCGCCGGCACCGGCGGGCGCTTCGAGCGCGGGACGCGGCGGCCCCAGGCCCGTACCCCCAGGGCCACCGGCACCCCGACACAGGCACCCCACAGGACCGTCGCCGCGCCCGTCTGCCACCACACCGGGCCGAACGCCGACAGCCGGGCCGTGCCGAGCGGTCCGCCCGCCGCGGCCGAGAGCGCGGCGACCACCACGCCGCAGCCCCAGGCCGCGCCCAGCGCCGTCAGTGCCGTGTCCCGGGCCGTCCAGGTCCGCGCCGCGCGGCCCACCCGGCCGCCCTGGAGCATCACGGCGACGAGCGGGACCGCCGCGGCCGCCCCGTGCAGCCAGCCGCCGCGCCCGTCGTCGGGCAGCGCGGCCAGCAGCGGGAAGGGCGGCACGGCCGGGTCGCCGACGAGACCCAGCGGGGTCGCGAACGCGCCCGTGCCGAGGGTGAAGCCCGGCCCGAGCCCGTACGCGGCTCCCCAGACGGCCATGTTCGGCAGCAGGGCGAGGACCAGCAGCAGCACCGCCGCCCGCCCCGACCACTCCCCCGTGAGACCCGCGTACGCTGCCTGCGCCTCGCCCGCGTGCCAGGCCAGCGAGACCGCCGCGACGACCGCGCCGCCGCCGAGCAGTGCGACGAGCCCGAGCCCGCCCGCCCGCAGTGCGGCGGCGGCCTGGCGCTGCTCGGGGAGGGGACGGCCGAGCGACGTCCAGGCGCCCGCCCCGGCCGCGCCCACCACGACGGCGGGCAGCCAGAGCCCGGCGCTGAGCGGCGCGGCGGGCAGCGGGCCGCTCTGGCCGTAGACCACGACCGCGACGGCGACCAGGAGGTACCCGCCTGCCACGGCGCCGACCGCGCCGCTCGCGGAGGGGGGCCGCCGCTCGGCGCCGTCGGCCGCGTCGAGGGTGTCGCGGGCGGCGCGGTGGACGAGCCAGACGGGCAGGACGGCCAGGAGCATCGGCACGATGCCGAGGGGCGCGGGCAGCCCGGACAGGGTGTCCGTACGGACGAGGTCCACGCCGTGCGCCAGCAGCCAGAGTCCCGCGGCCAGGTGCAGGACGCCGCCGGGTCCACTGTCGGGGTACGGGGAGCCGATCCAGCCGGCGATCACCAGGACCGCGAGGGCGCCGAGTCCGAGTCCGGCGGCGACCCCGCCCCGGACGCAGGCGGTGGCGAGCGCGGCGGAACGGCCGCCCTTGACCAGGGGGTGCTCGGTCACATGGGTCACGGGGTCATGCTCCCAACGACACGCGCTTTTGCCGCGTAACAGGCAAACCTCCGTTGTGTCGCTCAAGATACGTTTATGTACTTTTCCGCCCACAGCAGCTCTGCGGGAGGTCGACGCCGATGAGCCGGAGCACCGCGGATTCCGCATCCTCCGTCACCCTGCCGACCCCCAAGGAGCGGCGCAGGTTGCGTGAGGCCCTCGCCCTGAGCGAGGAGCAGGTCGCCGAGGCCATGGGCGTCACGAAGGCCACGGTCAAGGCATGGGAGACCGGGCGTTCGGCACCACGGGGCCGCAAGCGCGAGGCGTACGCGAAGCTGCTCGGCGCGCCCGGGCCGGGCGAGGCCCCGGGCTCCGCGGACGCGCCGCCCGCCTCCGCGCCGGCCGCTCCGCCCGCTTCGGAGAAGCCGGCGGAGCCACGGTCCCTGCCACCGTCACCCGTACGGCCGCAGACCCCGGGGAAAACACAGGCACAGGCGCCCGCCCCCACGGCGAACGTCCGGCCCAAGGCCGCGGCCAAGCGGGCCGCCAAGCCGCCGAGGGCCCCCTCCCCGTCCCCGGTCATCGCCGCGGGCCCGGCCCGCAAGGGCACCCCGAGGCCGCAGGAACGGCTGAAACCGGTCGCGGCGGAACGGCCCGTCGGGCCCCCCGCGGTACCGGGGGTCACCCCCGAGGAGGCGTTCGACGCGCTGTACGCGCAGGCGGCGCCCGGACTCGTCCACCAGACGTATCTGCTGACCGGCCGGCGGCGGCTCTCCCGGGAGTCCGTCGAGCAGGCCTTCCACCGGGCCTGGGAGCACTGGCCCGAGGTCGCCCGCGACGCGGACCCGGTGGGCTGGGTGCGGGCGACGGCCTACGAGTACGCCCTCTCCCCGTGGCACCGGCTGCGTCGTACCCACAAGCACCCCGACGCCCCGCCCGCCGAGGCGGGCCGGCGGGCGCTGCTCACCGCCCTCCTCGAACTGCCGGCGCCCTACCGCCGTACCGTCCTGCTCTACGACGGACTCGGGCTCGACCTGCCGGAGACGGCCGCCGAGACGGAGGCGAGCACCCCCGCCGCGGCCAACCGGCTGCTGCACGCCCGTACGGTCCTCGCGAAGCGGGTTCCCGAACTCGCCGATCCCGACGCCCTGCACGAGCGGCTCGGCGTGCTGGTCACGGAGGCGCCGACGACGTCCCTCCCTGCGGCCCGCACGGTCCGGGGCGGCAGCGAGCGCAGGGCGCGGACGTGGACGCGCGCGGTGCTGGGGGTCACGGCGGTCCTCATCGGCGTCACGGGCTTCACGGCGGCGACCGCGCCGACCCGCTACATCCCGGTGAACGCCCCCGGCGAGACCGTCAACGGCGTCCCGGTCCGCGGCGGCCCGCAGAAGCTCCGCCCGGAGGACCTGGAGCTCCGCGACAAGCTGCGCTCCGAACCGAACCCGGGCCCGGAGCGGCTGGTCCCGGCCGCCGAGTGATGCCGGCCCGGCAGTCGCCGCATACGAGAGGGCCCCGCCCTCGCCCGGG
>NZ_JBHTSA010000216.1:0-6399 GCF_042795405.1 Streptomyces sp. NPDC056480
CCGCCCCTCGCTGTCGTACCCGTCCCCTAGGCTCGGCCCATGACCTCGACCCCACCGGACTGCACCCGCTGGTTCACGCCGGGAGCGACCGTCCCGCCCGGAGCCGGCGGGGGAGCCTCCTTCACCGTGACGGAGCTCGGCGAGCTCGGCCTGCCCACCGGGCGGCTGGTGGCCTGCGACCCGGTCGTCCACCTCGGGGACGACGACGAGCGGCCCGCGCCCTTCTCCGTCACGGTCCCGCCCGGCAGCTACCCGGTCCAGACCGTCGTGGCCGAGGTCGAGCACCCCTTCCGGAACCGCGTGATCGCCGCCGCCCGGCTGGTGGTCCGGGACGCCCCCGCCGTGCGCTGGGAGCCCGCCCTGGTCCCGGGCCAGGACCCGGCGGAGCTCGCCGAGGGCGACTTCTTCGGCTACGGCGTGGACGCCGGCGTCGGCTGCTTCCTGGACGCCTCCGCCCACCACGCCTTCCCCGGCACCCAGGACGAGGAGGGCGTCGTCTGGGAGGAGATGGACAGCGAGCGGCCCGGGCCGACGGCCTTCCTCGCCGAGGGCGTGGAGGGCCACACCGTCGCCGTCTTCGGCTCGGGCTGGGGCGACGGCTGCTACCAGACCTGGATCGGCCGCGGCGCCGACGGCGGGGCCGTCTGCTTCGTCACCGACTTCCGGGTCTTCCGCTTCGCCCCCGCCTGACCGCCACCGGGCGGTACGGTCGGACCATGACCATCCGCGCGGTGCTGTGGGACGTCGACGACACGATCTTCGACTACGCCCGGGCCGACCACGCCGGCATGAGCGCGCACCTGACGGCCGAGGGCCTGGTGGACGGATACGAGTCCGTCGACCAGGCCCTCTGCCGTTGGCGGGAGCTGACCGCGCTCCACTGGCGCCGTTTCGAGGCCGGCGGGGTCGACTTCCAGGAGCAGCGGCGTGAGCGCGTGCGGGACTTCCTCGCGCAGCCGGGTCTGACCGCCGGGGAGGCCGACGGCTGGTTCGAGCGGTACGTCTCCCACTACGAGGCGGCCTGGGAACTCTTCCCCGACGCCCTCCCCGTTCTGGACCTGCTGGCCGATGACTATCGTCACGGGATTCTGTCCAACTCCAGCCTCCACAACCAGGACCGGAAGCTGCGGGTCCTCGGAGTGCGGGACCGGTTCGAGGCCGTCCTGTGCGCGGCGGAGCTCGGGGTGGCCAAGCCGGCCCCTGAGGCCTTCCACGCCGCCTGTACCGCCCTTGACCTGCGCCCGAGCGAGGTGGCGTACGTGGGGGACCAGCCGGACATCGACGCCAGGGGCGCCGTGGAGGCGGGGCTGCGGGGCATCTGGCTGGACCGCGCGGACACCGGCGGGCGCCCCGAACTCAAGCGGATCACGAGCCTCCGCGAGCTTCCGGCCCTGCTGGGAGGGCATACCCGTTTTGGAGCACCGTCCACCTTCGGGTAATGTTCTTCCTGCGCCGAGGGGAACAAGCCGAAAGGCAAGAACCCGGAAAGCGCAAGCCGAGCAAGATCCTCCCTGGTGGGGAAGTTGCCCCGGTGGCCTATGGTGTAATTGGCAGCACGACGGTTTCTGGTTCCGTTAGTCTTGGTTCGAGTCCAGGTAGGCCAGCTCGCAGAGCTTTATCTGCAACCTGTGGATGGCATCCACAAAGCCCCCGTTGTGTAGCGGCCTAGCACGCCGCCCTCTCAAGGCGGTAGCGCCGGTTCGAATCCGGTCGGGGGTACAGATCCATCCTGTAGGTCACTTGGGTAGCTCCCGGTGGATCTACGGTGACATCACCCGGCTCCGGCCGGGTGGGATCGCTAGGGCCCCCGTTGTGTAGCGGCCTAGCACGCCGCCCTCTCAAGGCGGTAGCGCCGGTTCGAATCCGGTCGGGGGTACGGTGTAACCACCATGGCCTATGGTGTAATTGGCAACACTACGGTTTCTGGTACCGTCATTCTTGGTTCGAGTCCAGGTAGGCCAGCTCGCAGAGCTCATCTGCACCCGCGGATCTGATCCGCAAAGGCCCCCGTTGTGTAGCGGCCTAGCACGCCGCCCTCTCAAGGCGGTAGCGCCGGTTCGAATCCGGTCGGGGGTACGAGACGAAGAAGCCCTTCCCTTCGGGGGAGGGCTTCTTCGGTGTTCGGTGTCGTACGTACGGACAACTCCGGCCCACCGCTGCGGCGTTGAAGCGGTGGGCCGGTACGAACGGAGAGCAGGGCGAACGTCAGCCGGTGCGGCGCAGCGCCTCGGAGAGACGGGCCGCGGCGTCGATGACGGCCTGGGCGTGCATACGGCCCGGGTGGCGCGTCAGACGCTCGATCGGACCGGAGACCGAGACGGCGGCCACCACGCGGTTCGACGGGCCGCGTACGGGCGCGGAGACGGACGCGACGCCCGGCTCCCGCTCACCGATCGACTGGGCCCAGCCGCGGCGCCGGACGCCCGACAGGGCCGTCGCCGTGAAGCGGGCGCCCTGGAGGCCGCGGTGGAGCCGCTCGGGCTCCTCCCAGGCCATCAGGATCTGCGCCGAGGAGCCGGCCTTCATCGTCAGCGTCGAGCCGACCGGGACGGTGTCCCGCAGGCCCGAGAGCCGCTCGGCGGCCGCCACGCAGATGCGCATGTCGCCCTGCCGACGGTAGAGCTGGGCGCTCTCGCCGGTGACATCGCGCAGATGCGTCAGAACCGGGCCCGCGGTCGCGAGCAGGCGGTCCTCGCCGGCCGCGGCGGCGAGCTCCGCGAGGCGCGGTCCGAGGATGAACCGGCCCTGCATGTCACGCGCCACCATCCGGTGGTGTTCCAGTGCCACGGCCAGTCGGTGTGCCGTGGGTCGTGCGAGTCCCGTCGCCGCGACCAGTCCTGCGAGGGTGGCCGGACCGGACTCCAGGGCGCTCAGGACAAGGGCTGCCTTGTCGAGAACGCCTACGCCGCTAGAGTTGTCCATGCAACGATATTCGCGTCTCACTCTGTGAAACGCAAGTTCAATTTCCTGCGGAACTTGTCACTCTGGTGAGGCGGCCGCACAACGGCCCGCGAAACGGGTCTCTAGTTGTGCCGGCGTAGACGTCGGCCGGAGGGAAAGCGATGGGTAGGACACTCGCGGAGAAGGTCTGGGACGACCATGTCGTCCGGCGCGCCGAGGGCGAGCCCGACCTCCTCTTCATCGATCTGCACCTGCTGCACGAGGTGACCAGCCCCCAGGCCTTCGACGGCCTGCGCCAGAACGGCCGGCAGGTGCGGCGCCTCGACCTCACCATCGCCACCGAGGACCACAACACCCCGACCCTCGACATCGACAAGCCGATCGCCGACCCGGTCTCCCGCGCACAGCTGGAGACCCTCCGGAAGAACTGTGCCGAGTTCGGCGTCCGGCTGCATCCGCTGGGCGACGTCGAGCAGGGCGTCGTCCACGTGGTGGGACCGCAGCTGGGCCTGACCCAGCCGGGCACCACCGTCGTCTGCGGCGACTCGCACACCTCCACGCACGGCGCCTTCGGCGCGCTGGCGTTCGGCATCGGCACCAGCCAGGTCGAGCACGTGCTCGCCACCCAGACGCTGCCTCTGGCCCGCCCCCGGACCATGGCCATCACGATCGACGGCGAGCTGCCCGAGGACGTCACGGCCAAGGACCTGATCCTGGCGATCATCGCCAAGATCGGCACCGGCGGCGGCCAGGGCTACATCCTGGAGTACCGCGGCTCCGCCATCGAGAAGCTCTCGATGGAGGCCCGGATGACCATCTGCAACATGTCGATCGAGGCCGGCGCCCGCGCGGGCATGATCGCCCCCGACGAGACCACCTTCGCCTATCTGAAGGGCCGCGCCCACGCCCCCGAGGGCGAGGACTGGGACGCCGCCGTCGCGTACTGGAAGACCCTGAAGTCCGACGAGGACGCGGTCTTCGACGCCGAGGTCGTCATCGACGCCGCCTCGCTGGCGCCGTTCGTCACCTGGGGCACCAACCCGGGCCAGGGCGCGCCGCTTTCGGCGAACGTCCCCGACCCGGCTTCGTACGAAGACGCTTCGGAGCGCCTGGCCGCCGAAAAGGCCCTGGAGTACATGGGGTTGACCGCCGGACAGCCGCTGCGCGACATCAAGGTCGACACCGTCTTCGTAGGCTCCTGCACCAACGGCCGCATCGAGGACCTGCGCAACGCCGCCGCCCTGCTGGAGGGCCGCAAGGTCGCCGACGGCGTCCGCATGCTGGTCGTTCCCGGCTCGGTGCGTGTCGCCCTGCAGGCCGTCGAGGAGGGTCTGGACAAGGTCTTCAAGGAGTCCGGGGCCGAATGGCGGCACGCGGGCTGCTCCATGTGCCTGGGCATGAACCCCGACCAACTGGCTCCCGGTGAGCGCTCCGCGTCCACCTCGAACCGCAACTTCGAGGGCCGGCAGGGCAAGGGCGGCCGGACCCACCTGGTCTCGCCCCAGGTCGCCGCCGCCACCGCCGTCCTGGGCCATCTGGCCTCCCCGGCCGATCTGTCCGACGTCGCCACCACCGCGGGGGTCTGAGGAACCATGGAAGCTTTCACCACGCACACCGGCCGGGCCGTCCCGCTGCGCCGCAGCAACGTCGACACCGACCAGATCATCCCGGCGCACTGGCTCAAGAAGGTCACCCGCGACGGCTTCGAGGACGGTCTCTTCGAGGCCTGGCGCAAGGACGAGCAGTTCGTGCTCAACCGCCCCGAGCGGCAGGGCGCCTCGGTCCTGGTGGCCGGCCCCGACTTCGGCACCGGCTCCTCCCGTGAGCACGCCGTCTGGGCGCTGCAGAACTACGGCTTCCAGACCGTGATCTCCTCCCGCTTCGCCGACATCTTCCGCGGCAACTCGCTGAAGAACGGCCTGCTCACCGTGGTCCTGCCGCAGGAGACGGTCGACGCGATCTGGGAGCTGACCGAGGCCGACCCGACCGCCGAGGTCACCGTCGACCTGGAGCGGCGGAAGGTCCTGGCCGCCGGGATCGACGCCGACTTCGAGCTCGACGAGAACGCCCGCTGGCGGCTCCTGAACGGCCTCGACGACATCAGCCTCACCCTTCAGAACGAAGCCGACATCGCGGCGTACGAGGCGTCACGACCGGCCTTCAAGCCCCGTACAATTACGGTCTGAGCAGCGCTTTTCCAAGACTGCGCCCCCCACCGCCCGGTGGGGGGCGCAGTCGCTTGTTGAGACCCTGTCGGGCGACAACTCGCCCTAGATGGCACAATCGGTGCATGGAACGCGACAGCCAACTCGAGCTCTACGAGTCAGTCGCCGCCCGATTGAAGGAAGCGCACACAAGAGTGCGCTCACTGCAAGTCCCGGAGGGCGTAAGGATGGCGCTGTCCCGGAAGCTGCTGGTCGTGACGGCCGCGGCGAAGCACGATCTCAAGGACGCGGCAACGCGTCTGGACCGGTTGATGAAGGACCTCGATGAGGGCCGATTCCCAGAGGACGACTGACACCAAGAACTCCGCAGCGGATCTTCCGCGTTGCGGCACTAGGGTGATTAGCCCGTTTCGTGTTTGATTTGCGGTATATACATGCCTAACGTGCGAAAAAGCTTGAACACTTTCGTTCTGGCAATGTCTCCGAAGGGGAAGACGTGAACAAGGCGCAGCTCGTAGAAGCGATTGCCGACAAGATGGGCGGTCGCCAGCAGGCCGCCGAAGCCGTCGACCACGTGCTCGACGCCATCGTGCGTGCCGTGGTCGGGGGCGACCGGGTCTCGGTGACGGGTTTCGGCTCGTTCGAGAAGGTCGACCGTCCGGCCCGCTACGCCCGCAACCCGCAGACGGGTGAGCGGGTGCGGGTCAAGAAGACCTCGGTCCCGCGCTTCCGTGCCGGTCAGGGCTTCAAGGACCTGGTCAGCGGCTCGAAGAAGCTCCCCAAGGGCGGCGAGGTCTCCGTCAAGAAGGCCCCCAAGGGCAGCCTGAGCGGTGGCGCCTCCGCCACGGTGAAGAAGGCCGCCGCCAAGCGGGCGACCACCGCCAAGAAGGCCGCCGCGAAGAAGGCGACCCCGGCGAAGAAGGTCACGGCGGCCGCCGCGAAGAAGGCGACCCCCGCGAAGAAGACCACCACGGCCGCCAAGAAGGCGACCCCGGCCAAGAAGGCCACCACGGCCGCGGCGAAGAAGACCTCCGCCGCCGCCAAGAAGACCACCACGGCCGCCGCGAAGAAGGCGACCAAGGCCACGGCCAAGAAGACCGCGCCGGCCGCGAAGAAGGCCACGGCGACGAAGGCGCCCGCCAAGAAGACGACGGCGCGCAAGACGACCGCCAAGAAGGCCGCCGCCAAGAAGTAGGACGAGCGGTAGACACCCGCCGGGGCGGGGGGCCCCCCCGGGGCCCCGCCCGCGGCGGGGGCCGGGGCCCCCCCGCGGGGGGCCGGCGGCGGACAAAGACAGGTGCGTCAACACGGGGGTACCCCCGGCGGCCCCCCC
>NZ_JBHTSA010000217.1:0-6380 GCF_042795405.1 Streptomyces sp. NPDC056480
GCACAGCGCGGACGGGGGCTTCGCCGTGAGGTCAGGCGCGCTCGCCGCCGCCGAGGTGGTGGACGCGGACCATGTTCGTCGTGCCGGGGACGCCGGGGGGCGAGCCGGCGGTGATGATCATGGTGTCGCCCGCGTTGTGGCGCTGGAGCTTCAGCAGCTCGGCGTCCACCAGGTCGACCATCGCGTCCGTGTTGTCCACGTGCGGGACGACGAAGGACTCGACGCCCCAGCTCAGGGTGAGCTGGTTGCGGGTGTTCTCGTCGGTCGTGAAGGCGAGGATCGGCTGCTGGACGCGGTAGCGCGAGAGGCGGCGGGCCGTGTCGCCGGACTGGGTGAAGGCGACCAGCGCCTTGCCGCCCAGGAAGTCGGCGATCTCGCAGGCCGCGCGGGCGACGGAGCCGCCCTGGGTGCGCGGCTTCTTGCCCGGCACCAGGGGCTGGAGGCCCTTGGAGAGCAGTTCCTCCTCGGCCGCGGCGACGATCTTCGACATCGTCTTCACGGTCTCGATCGGGTACGCGCCGACCGAGGACTCGGCCGACAGCATGACCGCGTCCGCGCCGTCCAGGATCGCGTTGGCGACGTCGCTCGCCTCGGCGCGGGTCGGACGGGAGTTGGTGATCATCGACTCCATCATCTGGGTCGCGACGATCACCGGCTTGGCGTTGCGGCGGCACATCTCCACGAGGCGCTTCTGCACCATCGGGACCTTCTCGAGCGGGTACTCGACGGCGAGGTCGCCTCGGGCCACCATGACCGCGTCGAAGGCCGCGACGACGGCCTCCATGTTCTCGACGGCCTGCGGCTTCTCCACCTTGGCGATGACGGGGACCCGGCGGCCCTCCTCGTCCATCACCTTGTGGACGTCCTTGACGTCGTCGGCGTCACGGACGAAGGAGAGCGCGACCATGTCGCAGCCCATGCGGAGCGCGAAACGGAGGTCGTCGACGTCCTTCTCCGACAGGGCGGGGACGTTGACCGCCGCGCCGGGCAGGTTGATGCCCTTGTGGTCGGAGATGACACCGCCCTCGACGACGATGGTCTTGACCCGGGGGCCCTCGACCTCGACGACCCGCAGTTCGACGTTGCCGTCGTTGATCAGGACCTGGTCGCCCTTGGAGACGTCGCCGGGCAGGCCCTTGTAGGTGGTGCCGCAGATGGACTTGTCACCGGGGACGTCCTCGGTGGTGATGGTGAACTCGTCACCGCGCACCAGCTCGACCGGGCCCTCGGCGAAGGTCTCGAGACGGATCTTGGGGCCCTGGAGGTCGGCGAGCACGCCGACGGCACGACCGGTGTCCGCGGAGACCTGCCGGACGCGGTCGTACCGCTCCTGGTGTTCCGCCTGGGAACCGTGGCTGAAGTTGAATCGGGCCACGTTCATGCCGGCCTCGATGAGAGCCTTCAGCTGCTCATACGAGTCGACGGCGGGGCCCAGCGTGCAGACGATTTTGGAACGGCGCATGAGGCGGATCCTATCGGTTTGTTTCACTGCGGAATATTCCGACTGGCGGAAAGTACAAATGGGCGCGGGGTCGCTCAGGCGTTCACTCTCCGAGCGTTTCTCCGCGTCCTTCTCCGGCCCTTTCCCCGGGCGTCTCCCCGCCCACCAGAGCGAAGGCCTGACGGGCGATCTCCAGCTCCTCGTCCGTCGGCACCACGGCGACCGCCACCCGCGCGTAGTCCGGCGAGATCAGCCGCGCCTCGTCCGACCGCACCGCGTTGAGGTCCGCGTCCACCGCGAGCCCCAGCTCCTCAAGGCCCGTGATCGCGGCCTCCCGCACCGGCGCCGCGTTCTCCCCGACCCCCGCCGTGAACGCCACCGCGTCCACCCGGCCCAGCACCGCGTAGTACGCCCCGATGTACTTCTTCAGCCGGTGGACGTAGATGTCGAAGGCGAGCGCCGCACGCTCGTCGCCCTCGTCGATCCGACGGCGGATCTCCCGCATGTCGTTGTCGCCGCAGAGCCCCACCAGGCCCGACTTCTTGTTCAGCAGGACGTCGATGTCGTCGGCCGACATGCCCGCCACCCGCTTGAGGTGGAAGGTGACCGCCGGGTCGATGTCGCCCGAGCGGGTGCCCATGACCAGACCCTCCAGCGGAGTCAGGCCCATCGAGGTGTCCACGCACCGGCCGCCGCGCACCGCGGAGGCGGACGCGCCGTTGCCCAGGTGCAGCACGATCACGTTCACGTCCTCCGGCTCCCTGCCGAGCAGCTTCGCCGTCTCCCGCGACACGTACGCGTGCGAGGTGCCGTGGAAGCCGTACCGCCGGATCCGGTACGCGTCCGCCGTCTCCACGTCGATCGCGTACCGCGCCGCCGACTCCGGCATCGTCGTGTGGAAGGCCGTGTCGAAGACCGCGACCTGCGGCAGGTCGGGGCGGAGCGCCGTCGCCGTACGGATGCCCGTGAGGTTCGCCGGGTTGTGCAGCGGCGCCACCGGCACGAGACGCTCGATCTCCGCCAGCACCTCGTCGTCGATGACCGTCGGCTCGGTGAACCGCAGCCCGCCGTGCACCACCCGGTGGCCGATCGCCGCCAGCTCGGGGGAGTCGAGCCCGAGCCCGTCCGCCGCCAGCTCCTCGGCGACCGCCTTCAGCGCGGCCGCGTGGTCGGCGATCGGGCCGGTCTTCTCGCGCCTCTCGCCCCCGCCGCCCCGGAGCGGGGTGTGCACGAGCCGCGAGGTCTCCTCGCCGATGCGCTCCACGAGCCCCTGGGCGAGCCGGCTGTCGTCGCGCATGTCGAGCAGCTGGTACTTCACCGACGAGGAACCGGAGTTGAGGACCAGGACGCGAGTGGGGGTTGTCATGCCGGGATCTCCTGGGCCTGGGACTGGATCGCCGTGATGGCGACCGTGTTGACGATGTCGCTGACGAGCGCGCCCCGCGAGAGGTCGTTCACGGGCTTGCGCAGACCCTGGAGCACCGGGCCGACGGCCACGGCGCCGGCCGAACGCTGCACGGCCTTGTAGGTGTTGTTGCCGGTGTTGAGGTCCGGGAAGATCAGCACGGTCGCCTGCCCCGCCACCTCCGACTCCGGCAGCTTCGTCGCCGCGACCGAGGGCTCGACGGCGGCGTCGTACTGGATGGGCCCCTCGATCCGCAGCTCCGGGTGCGCCTCGCGGACCAGCTTCGTCGCCTCCCGCACCTTGTCGACGTCGGCGCCGGAGCCCGACGTGCCGGTCGAGTACGAGAGCATCGCTATCCGCGGCTCGACGCCGAAGCGGGCCGCGGTGGCCGCCGACTGGACGGCGATGTCCGCGAGCTGCTCGGCGTTCGGATCCGGGTTGACCGCGCAGTCGCCGTACACGAGGACCTTGTCGGCGAGGCACATGAAGAAGACCGACGAGACGATCGAGGCGTCCGGCTTGGTCTTGATGATCTCGAAGGCCGGGCGGATCGTCGCCGCCGTGGAGTGCACCGAACCGGAGACCATGCCGTCGGCCAGGCCCTCCTGGACCATCAGCGTGCCGAAGTAGTTGACGTCCGAGACCACGTCGTACGCCAGCTCCACGGTGACGCCCTTGTGGGCCCGCAGCGCCGCGTACTTCTCGGCGAACGAGTCCCGCAGCTCCGAGGTCGCCGGGTCGATCAGCTGCGTGCCGGCGAGCGCGATCCCCAGATCGGCGGCCTTCTTGCGGATGACCTCGACGTCGCCGAGCAGCGTCAGGTCGCACACGTCACGGCGCAGCAGCACGTCGGCGGCGCGCAGCACCCGCTCCTCGGTGCCCTCCGGGAGCACCACACGGCGCCGGTCGGCGCGCGCCTGCTCGATGAGCTCGTGCTCGAACATCATCGGGGTCACCCGGCCGCTGCGGGCCACCGAGACCCGCTTGAGCAGGTCGGCCGTGTCCACGTGCCGCTCGAACAGGCCGAGCGCCGTCTCCGCCTTGCGCGGGGTGGCCGCGTTCAGCTTGCCCTCCAGGGCGAAGAGCTCGGTGGCGGTCGGGAAGCTGTTGCCCGGTACGGAGATGACCGGGGTGCCCGGCGCGAGACGGGCCGCCAGGGTCAGGATCTCGTCGCTGGGCCGCTCGTTCAGGGTGAGCAGCACACCGGCGATCGGCGGGGTGCCGGCCGAGTGCGCGGCCAGCGCCCCGACGACCAGGTCGGCCCGGTCCCCGGGGGTGACGACCAGACAGCCCGGGGTCAGCGCGTTGAGGAAGTTCGGCAGCATCGCGCCGCCGAAGACGAAGTCCAGCGCGTCGCGCGCGAGGCCCGCGTCGTCGCCGAGGACCACGGTGGCGCCGAGCGCGTGCTTGATCTGGGCGACGGTGGGCGCGGCGAGCGCCGGCTCGTCGGGCAGGACGTAGCAGGGCACGGGCAGCCGGGCCTTGAGCCGCTCGGCGATGACCTCCCGGTCCTCGCCAGCGACCCGGTTGACGATCATCGCGAGCACGTCGCAGCCGAGTCCGTCGTACGCCCGGAAGGCGTTGCGGGCCTCGGAACGTACGGACTCCGCCGACTGGCCCTTGCCGCCGACGACGGGGATGACGGAGGCGCCGAACTCGTTGGCGAGCCGCGCGTTGAGCGCCAGCTCGTCGGGGAGCTGGGTGGCGGCGAAGTCGGTGCCGAGGACGAGGACGACCTCGTAGTCGCGGGCGACCGCGTGGAATCGGTCGACCAGCTGCGACACCAGCTCGTCGGTGCCCCGCTCGGCCTGCAGGGCGGAGGCCTCGTGGTAGTCCATGCCGTAGACCGTCGAGGCGTCCTGCGAGAGCCGGTAGCGGGTGCGCAGCAGGTCGAAGAGGCGGTCGGGGCCGTCGTGCACCAGCGGCCGGAACACCCCCACCCGGTCCACCTGGCGGGTGAGGAGCTCCATGACTCCCAGCTCGACGACCTGGCGGCCGTCACCGCGATCGATCCCGGTCACGTACACGCTGCGCGTCACGCCGTGGTCTCCTGTCCAGTCCTGCGGAAAACGGGACTCACGGAGCCGGGGCGAGCGGTGTCCTCGCGGCACGCTCGCGGCCCGTACGCCGGTCGACGCCGTCATCCCTCGCGTCAACCGACTGTGCTCAGAAAGCCCCGATAGGGCGGCATTACCCCCTTGACAATACCCCCGCCGATGGTTAGGTCGCCCGCCGGACGAAGGGCCCGGAACCCCGGGACGAAAGGCCTCCGCCGGCGTCCCGGGAGGGACGCGCGGAGCGGCCGCGAGCGCGCCCCTCAAGCCGGGCGTGTGAGAATCGCTCTGGCTCACCAAGGAACGCGACCGAGCAGGAGACACAGCACGATGCGCATCGGAGTTCTCACCGCAGGCGGCGACTGCCCCGGCCTGAACGCAGTGATCCGGTCGGTCGTGCACCGGGCGCTGACCGGCCACGACGACGAGGTCATCGGCTTCGAGGACGGCTTCAAGGGCCTCCTCGACGGCCACTACCGCCCCCTCGACCTCAACGCCGTCAGCGGCATCCTGGCCCGCGGCGGCACCATCCTCGGCTCCGCGCGCCTGGAGCGGAACCGGCTGGCCGAGGCCGCCGAGTCCGCCCCCGACCTGGCCCGCGAGTACGGCATCGACGTCCTCATCCCGATCGGCGGCGAAGGCACCCTGACCGCCGCCCGGATGCTCTCCGACGCCGGCATGCCCGTCGTCGGCGTCCCGAAGACGATCGACAACGACATCTCGTCCACGGACCGCACCTTCGGCTTCGACACCGCCGTCGGCGTCGCCACCGAGGCCATGGACCGGCTCAAGACCACCGCCGAGTCCCACCAGCGTGTGATGGTCGTCGAGGTGATGGGCCGCCACGCCGGCTGGATCGCCCTGGAGTCCGGCATGGCCGGCGGCGCGCACGGCATCTGCCTCCCCGAGCGGCCCTTCGAGGTCGACGACCTGGTCAAGATGGTCGAGGAGCGCTTCGCCCGCGGCAAGAAGTTCGCCGTCATCTGCGTCGCCGAGGGCGCCCATCCGGTCGAGGGCTCGATGGAGTACAAGAAGGGCGAGATCGACCAGTTCGGCCACGAGCGCTTCCAGGGCATCGGCAACCAGCTCGCCGTCGAGCTGGAGCGGCGCCTCGGCAAGGAGGCCCGCCCGGTCATCCTCGGTCACGTCCAGCGCGGCGGCACGCCGACCGCGTACGACCGGGTGCTCGCGACCCGCTTCGGCTGGCACGCGGTGGAGGCCGCGCACCGCGGCGAGTTCGGCCGGATGACGGCGCTGCGGGGCACGGGCGTCGAGATGGTGCCGCTGGCGGAGGCGGTCACCCGCCTCAAGACGGTCCCGGAGGACCGCATCCGCGAGGCGGAGTCCGTCTTCTAGCCACACCGGGTCCGTACGGCCCTGTAGAGGGGCCTCGTCCATACGGCCCCGTCGTCGGGACCTCCGTCCCGACCTGTCCCGGATTCGCGCCGGGACCCGGACACACCCGAGTGGCCCCGACCGT
>NZ_JBHTSA010000218.1:0-6257 GCF_042795405.1 Streptomyces sp. NPDC056480
TGAACACGACCGGGTAGACGCGGTCCAGTGGCCGGGCCTGCCATTCGGCCATGCCCTCCATCACCGAATCGGTGATTGTGGAGATGGTCTGCCTGGAGACCTCGGCACCACAGACCTCGGCCAGACGGGCTGAGATCCCGCCGTGGGCAAGGCCCTTCGCAGACAACGACAGCACCATCTCATCCACGCCGGCCAGCCGGCGCTGACGCTTCTTCACGATCTGCGGCCCGAAGCCGCCCTCCCGGTCCCGCGGCACGTCGATCCCGACCGGACCGATGTCGGTCACCACGGTCTTGGAGCGTTTGCCGTTCGGCCTGCGGGCCCGCTCGCACTGGCGTCGGTGTCAGTCAGGCCCGAAGCCGGCGATGGACCGTCATCGTGACCGGTATGAGAAGACCAGGAGTGTTGCCATGCTCGTAGGCAGCGTTATCGCCTTGCTGATCGCGGTCATTGTCGCTATGGGGTCGGGCATCGTCGTGGCGATGCTCGGTGCCAGCACCCTCCAGGCCGTCTGCACCGGGGGAGCTGCGTTCATCGGGGTCGCGGGCCTCGGGATTCTGGTTGTTTCCTGTCTGGCCTCTCCATCCCATGCCCCGTCCCCGGTGTCTTCCGGCACCGTATCCGCCCTGTCGGAGGCCGGGGAGGCATGTTCCGCCCCCGGGAAGTGGGGACCGCGGACGGCGGCGGGGGCGCCGTAGCAGGTGGGCGCGACCTGCCGCACCTGGCTCACTGACCCGGATGCGAAGCGGCCGACGGCGCCCTTCATGAGACGTACCCCGCTCCATTGGAGGAGCTAGGCGGACGTGCCGTCGGCCGTCCCCCGGGCTTGTCAGCACCCGGGGTTCCCGCAATCTATCCAGTCATCCCGCACCACCGTCAAACGAGATACAGCCGTGGCCGTGGGGTGGTCGGCTTCCCGCCGCGGGGGGGTGTTCGGTGGGGTCATTCGGCGGGCAGGCGGGGGGTGCGGGGCGGGCTTGTGCGTCGGTTGCCGGTGCCGGTCTTCTCGAAGGCTGCTGCGAGGGAGAGCAGGGCGTTGTCGTCGTAGGCGCGGCCGGCGAAGGTCAGCCCGACAGGCATGCCGGTGTCGGACATGGTGCCCATGGGAACGGTCACGGTCGGGATGCCGAGGTGGCGGGGGACGAGGTTGCCGTTGGCGACCCAGACACCGTTGCGCCAGCCGAGGTCGGCGGAGGCCACGTTGACGTCCATGTCCGCGGGGCCCACGTCGGCCACGGCGGGGAAGACCACCGCGTCCAGGCCCAGCCCGTCCATCCACAGTTCCAGGTCAACCCGGCGTGTCTCCTCGAGGCCGCGCAGTCCTTGCTCGAGGTGGGGCATATCGGTGAGGGAGGCGTAGGGGCGCTTGCGTACGAGGCAGGGGTAGTCGCCGATGGTGTCGTCGAAGCCGTCGTACCGGTCGGGCAGTTCGCCCTCCTGCTTGGGCCAGATGCGGTCGCTGTCGACGTCGGCCAGGGTGGAGAGCGCCGGGTCGCCGTTGGCGCGCAGGAAGTCGTCCCAGGCCCAGGCGGACAGGTCCTCGATCTCGAAGGTGAGGTACGCGCGGCTGACCAGTCCGCGGGTGAGCAGCGAGGGCGCGCCGGGGCGGTCGGATTCGTAGTTCGACACCACGGGGAAGTCGACCTCGACCACTTCGGCGCCGGCGGTCTCCAGGTCGCGGCGGGCGGCTTCCCACAGGGTGATCACAGAGGGGCGGGTGTCGATGGGTTGGCCGGTCTGGCCGCCGATGCCTCCGTCGGGGTTGGTTCCGGCGGCGGGGTCGGCGTTGATGTACATCCGCGGGACGCCGACGCGCTTGCCGGCGAGTGTGCCGGATGCGGCCTCGGTGTCGGCGGGCGCGAGGGCCGGGTAGGAGGCGGGGCGTATCTGCGACGGCGAGGGCAGCGCCACCCACAGCTGTGCGCGCCACAGGTCCCCGCGCGTGTGCGGGTCGTCGGCGACGATGACGTCGAGCAGTTCGAGCAGGTCGGCCATGGTGCGGGTGTGCGGGACCACGACGTCCATGGTGGGTACGAGCGGCCAGTTGCCGCGGACGGAGATCACGCCGCGGCTGGGGGTGTAGGCGCACAGTGCGTTGTTCGAGGCAGGGGCGCGGCCCGAGGACCAGGTCTCCTCGCCGAGCCCGAACGCGCCGAAGGACGCCGCCGTCGCGGTGCCGGAGCCGTTGGAGGAGCCGGAGCCGTAGGCGCTGGTGAGCCATTCGGCGCTGTACGGGCTCTCCGCGCGGCCGTACACGCCGCGCTGCATGCCGCCGTTGGCCATCGGAGGCATGTTGGTCAGGCCGATGAGGACCGCGCCGCCGGCGCGCAGCCGCTCGATGGCGAAGGCGTCGCGCTGGGCGACGAGGTGCTCGAACGCCGGGGAGCCGGACGCGGCCGTGAGCCCCTCGGCGAGGTAGCTGTCCTTGGCGGTGTACGGGATGCCGTCCAGCGGGCCCAGCGTCTCGTCGCGGGCGCGGCGGGCGTCGGAGGCCTCCGCCTGCGCCCGGGCGTGCGGGTTCATCACGACCATCGCGTTCAGAGCGGTGGCTGTACCGGGCCGGTCGTAGGCGTCGATCCGCGCGAGGTAGGCGTCGAGCAGCCCGACCGCGGTCGTCTCGCCCTTCTCCAGCGCTGTGCGCAGGTCGGCGATACAGGTCTCCACGACATCGAATCCGCGCGTCATGAGGGTGTCTCCTGGTGGTGGCTAGGGCAGGCGGGCCGCTGGCGGCGGGGCGGCCGCGCACAGCCGGCCGTCACACTCCCCATCGCATTGACTAGATTTTCAGTCTAGACTAAAGGTCTAAAGTTTTGGAACCTAGACTTGGGACCTGGATTTCCGGAACCGAAAGCGAGCTCATGCCGACGTCAGAGACCGGGCCCGCGGTGCCCGACCGCCTCACGCCCGACGGCGCGACCGGGTCGGCCGCTGCCGGGACCCCAGCCGCCTCACAGCCTGCGGCCCGGGTCCCGATCGACAGGAAACGCCAGCCCAGCGGGGACGAGGCGCGGGAACGGGCCATGCGGGCCGCCATCAGCGTCATCGCCGAGAAGGGCGCAGCGGCCCTGCGGATGTCGGACATCGCCGCACGGGCCGGCATGAGCACCGGGCACATCCTCTACCACTTCGGCAGGAAGGACCGACTCCTGCTCGAAGTCCTCGTATGGAGCCAGGCCGACCTCTGGACCCGGTTCCAGCAGGCCGCCGACCGGGCCGCGTCTCCCGCCGAGAAGCTGGACCTGTTCGTCCGCTTCTACCTGCCTAGCCACCCAGGCGACGAACGCTACGCGCTGTGGACGCAGGTTCTGGCCCAGCGCCACGACGAAGCAGGCCGCCGTATCCTCACCGAGCTGCTGGACGGCTGGGACGAACGCCTGGAAGCCATCCTCCGAGAGGGCCGGGACCTGGGACACTTCGCCGACGTAGAGCTCCCCGAGTTCACCATCCGGGCCGTGGCCATACTCAGCGGGCTCTCCGAAGACGTGATGTTCGCACGGTCCCGCTGGCAGCACACCTCCCCACACGCTTTCGCCCTCTCCGCCCTCGCACGCGAACTGCGCCCTACAGACCAGGACTGACAACGAGCCGAACCGCTGCCCCCGACGCCCGGGCGGGACGAATCCCGCTCGACAACAGGACCGTCAAGCCCCTGACGCTGCGCGGTACAGCCGCTTCGCGACCAGCGACCAGCGATCAGCGACTAGCGACCGGCGACCACAGGCCGTGCCCCCACACTCCCGACGACCGGAACCTGGTGCACCAGGCGCCTGCGGGCGCGGTGGGCGGTGGGCGGTGACATTCTTCGTGTGGCGCAGCGTCCGAGCGGTAGCGGCGGGAGCAGTCGGTGGAGGCGCCGAGGTAGACGTTGCGGCAGGGCAGGGCCCGAGCCGGCCGGGGCCGTATCGGCTGCGTCGGCGCTCCGTCCAGCCCGGTACGGAGCTTTGCGGGGCCTGGGACATCACACCAGGGCCGGACGCCGGCGTCTGCGCACCCGACGGCGCGGCCCCGGAGTCCTGCATGACGCAGGCCGGACGCCCGGAAAGAGCATCGTGCGGTGCCGCCGCCGCGACACGGAGAACACCCTGCACTCACCGCCGTCGCGTAGCCGGCTCGCACTGTCCCTGGACCGGGTCCGGCGCCCGATCGCCGAGGTCGAGACCCACGAGGCCGCGAGGCCGCACTGCCCTGTACGGCACCTCCCGGAGGGGACCTGGTTCCGCCTGACGTCCCGACGCCGCGGCGGCGTCTATCGAGTCCGTGGGGAGCCGTCGGGCCAGGTTCGCGGAGAACTGCCCGGCGGCCTGCCGGCGTGGTGTGACGCCGAGCGTCTCCAGCAGCCGCATCGCGCCCCGGGCCTCTGCCACGGTCAGCAGGGGCAGGCGAGGCTCGCCCGCGTCCGGGTAGCCCTGATCACACGCTCATCTGTCTCCCACGGCGATCAACCCCTGGCGGCGCCCCCGGGGGGGGGACACGATCTGAACAGTCAGAGGGTCTTCCGGCGGGTCGTCTTCTTCACGGCCGTCTTCCCTTCCCTCACGAGAGAGGTGGCCGCTTCGAAGAAGCTCAATGGGGTCGGCACGCCATCCTGACGTCCGCGCGACGCCGTCACTTCACGTCACTTCACGTCACGCCACGGCGCGGTCAGCCGTTCATGGACCTCACGACGATCTTCCACATCGAGCGCTCGTCGAGTCCGACGCGCGGGTCCCTGCGCGCCGCGAACTCAAGGAATGCGTCCAGTACATCGAAGACCTCGATGTGCCAACCCATTTCCTTCGCTTCCAGCCAGGTGTGGTACCAGCGCCAGGACGTCTCCACGAAGGCGTCCACCGATGAGTTGACGAACACGTCCGGCCACTCTTCGAGCTGAAGCCCTCGGACGTCCCCCTGGCCCGTCACTCCGATCTTCCATCGCCAGTAGACACAGATCCGGAAGAAGGCATCCTCCGGACTGCCCACTGCCTCCACCAGCGTTCGGCCGGCTTCGGGGGCGAACCCGAGCTCCTCGACGTTCGGGATGCTCTACCGCTCCAGCGGATCAAGGTCCCGCGCCGAGAGGTCCCCGGAGCCCCCGGCGCTCGGCGGACGAAGCCGTATCGCCTTCTCGGGAACCACAAGCTCTGCGAGGTCGACGGTGAGAGCCCGACGGGCTGCCGCGAGATGTGCGGCCAGGACATCAGGCCCCGCCGCGGTGTGCGCCCGGTCTGGGTGCCGCCTACCCGAAGAAACCGGGGTGCAGGAGGCTGGTGTATGGCTGCAGGGCTGGCCCCGGCGCCACCGGTCGGGAGGCTCTGCTGTGGACGCGGCTGCCGACGTCCGGTAGCTGCTCCTGAGGCGGGGCGGAGGCGACCGCTTTCGCTTCCTCGGTCCACTGGACCGCGCATGAGGTGATGCGACTGCTCCACCGTGGCCCGGGGCAGGGTTCGCCGGTCGCCGGATGGTCCGGCGCGGGGAGGGAGAACCCTGATGAGTCAAGATCTGAATGCCGAGCTGTCCCGCATCTACGAGCGCTGCATCGAGCAGGTGCGCACGATTGCCGCGCTCGACCCGACCAAGCCTGTCGAGGACTGGAACCAGTACACCTGCACGTCCGCCAACGAGTTCGCGGTGGACGTCGAGATGGCGTGGATCGGGGCTCACCCCGGGCACGAGGCGTGTGAAACGTACCGGGCGATCATGGGCGGCGTTCCCATCGAGCGTGAAAGCGTGCTCCGGGACTCGCCTACGCGATACATCACGTACGGGCTGACGTCCTTCGGCCGCGTCCTGCAGTGCATCGAGGCTATGCGCGCCGGCCGGTTCGACCCGCACGTGCCAGGTGGCATCATCCGAAACGACGGGAACACCGGGACGGCACCGAGGTGACCGTCGTGCTCACACACGAGTGGGACTGTTAGCAAGCCACGGTTGCCGCATCCGTGAGCGTTCCTGCGCACATCCGCTCTGTATGGCCACGCCAGCCAGAACGGATGTGATCCTCCCTATCTTCCGGGCAGCAGCCTCAGGGGGTGCGGACGACCGCTCCCGACACGAACCACTGCACGAGCGTCGCGGCCAGGTGTACGCCGGCCCGGGCCGATTCCAGCGTCTCGGGAGCGGCCCGTGCCTGCCGCACGTCACACGCCCAGCTACGCCTCTGCCTCCCGGTATCGGCCTCAGAGTCCTAGGGCCTGTGTGATGTCGTGATCAGATTCTGGGTTCTGCGCCTTTCGTGGGGTGGAACCCGGTAGGACTGAGGTCGTGACACGTAGGCAACT
>NZ_JBHTSA010000219.1:0-6209 GCF_042795405.1 Streptomyces sp. NPDC056480
GGGCGACACCGCCCCGGGCCTCCGGCCGTACGCACGCCGGGCATCAGGCCCGGTAGATCGCCTCGATCTCGTCCGCGAAGTCCTTCGCCACCACGTTCCGCTTCAGCTTCAGGGACGGGGTGATGTGCCCCGCCTCCTCCGTGAACTGCGCCGGAAGGATGCGGAACTTGCGCACCGACTCCGCCTTGGAGACCGCCGCGTTGCCGTCGTCGATCGCGCGCTGGACCTCCGCCATCAGGTCCGTGTCGTCGCGGAGGGTGGCCGCCGTCGAGCCCGCCGGCTTGCCGTGCTCCGAGGCCCAGCGGCCCAGGAACTCCTCGTCGATCGTGACCAGCGCGCCCACGAACGGGCGGCCGTCGCCGACCACCATGCACTCCGCGACCAGCGCGTGCGCCCGGATCCGGTCCTCGATGACCGCCGGGGCGACGTTCTTGCCGCCCGCCGTCACCAGGATCTCCTTCTTCCGGCCGGTGATCGCGAGGTAGCCGTCCTCGTCGAGGGTGCCGATGTCGCCCGTGTGGAACCAGCCGTCCGCCAGCGCCTCGGCGGTCGCCGCCTCGTTGTTCCAGTACCGCGAGAAGATGTGCTCGCCGTGCAGCAGCACCTCGCCGTCGTCGGCGATCCGCACCACCGAACCCGGCAGCGGCTGACCGACCGTGCCGATCTTCTGCCGGTCCCACGGGTTGAACGCCGTCGCCGCGCACGACTCCGTCAGGCCGTAGCCCTCCAGGACCGTGAAGCCGATGCCGCGGAAGAAGTGACCCAGCCGCTCACCCAGCGGCGCGCCGCCCGAGATCGCGTACTCGCCGCGGCCGCCGAGCACCGCCCGCAGCTTGCTGAAGACCAGCTTGTCGAAGATCTTGTGCTTCAGCCTGAGGCCGAAGGACGGGCCCTGCGGGGTGCTGAGCGCCCTGCTGTACGCGATGGCCGTGTGCGCGGCCTTGTCGAAGATCTTGCCCTTGCCGTCGGCCTGCGCCTTGGCCCGGGCCGAGTTGTAGACCTTCTCGAAGACCCGGGGCACGCCCAGGATCAGCGTCGGCCGGAACGAGGCCAGCTCGTCCGTGAGGTTCTTGATGTCGGGGACGCAGCCGAGACGGATCGGCGCCATCACGGACGCGACCTCGACGAGCCGCCCGAAGACGTGCGCGGCCGGCAGGAACAGCAGCACCGAACACTCGCCGGTACGGAACAGCGGCTTCAGCCGCGCCACCACGTTGCCGCACTCGGCGAAGAAGGCCCGGTGGGTCAGGACACAGCCCTTGGGGCGGCCCGTGGTGCCCGAGGTGTAGACGATCGTCGCCGGGTCGTCCGCGTTCGCCGCGGACATGCGCGCGTCGAGCAGCTCGTCGGACACGTCGAGGCCGGTCGCGGTCAGCTGCGCGACCGCGTCGTCCTCGATCTGCCAGATGCCCTTCAGGTCCGGCAGGTCCGCCCGTACGGACTCCACCGACTCCTGGTGCGCACCGCTCTCGACGAGCACCAGGGTCGCGCCCGAGTCGCCGAGGATCCACTGGATCTGCTCCGGCGAGCTGGTCTCGTACACGGGCACGGTCACGCCGCCCGCGCTCCAGATCGCGAAGTCGAGGAGCACCCACTCGTAGCGCGTACGGGAGAGCAGCGCGACCCGGTCGCCCGGCTCGACGCCGGCCGCGATCAGACCCTTGGCGGCCCCGCGGACCTCCGCGAGGAACTGCGTCGCGGTCACATCCGTCCACACGCCGTCGACCTTGCGGCCCATGACGGCGACGTCTGGGTGCTGGGAGGCGTTGCGGCGGATGAGATCCGTCAGGTTGCCGTCCGCGGGGACCTCGTACAGGGCCGGAAGGCTGAACTCGCGCAAGACTGCTGCTCCTCATCGGGCGCCGGCGCCACGGCTCTGTGTGATGCACCGGTGAAGTCCAAGAACTGGCGGGTGCTCCGTGGGGGAGAGCACGACTGGACTGCCCGGACGTTACCCATCAGTACATGGTTCCGGATAGGGGGTTCCGGCCAGATGTTCCGTGCGTCACACCTGTGTGGCGGTGCTCTCCGCACAGTAATCCACAGGTTTCCTGACTCGGAAGTAACCGCAGGTGACACCCCCTAAGGTGGGCCCATGCGAGTCCATGTGGTCAGTGACGTGCACGGCAACGCCGGAGACCTCGCCAGGGCGGGGGACGGGGCCGACGCCCTGATATGCCTGGGGGACCTGGTCCTCTTCCTCGACTACGCCGACCACAGCCGCGGGATCTTCCCCGACCTCTTCGGCGTCGAGAACGCCGACCGGCTGGTCGAGCTGCGCACCGCCCGGCGCTTCGACGAGGCCCGTGACCTGGGGCGTCGCCTCTGGGCCGAGCTGAACGTCGACCGCGAGACCGCGATCGAGGGCGCGGTCCGCCGCCAGTACGCCGCACTCTTCGCCGCCTTCCCCACCCCGACCTACGCCACCTACGGCAACGTCGACATCCCCCGCCTCTGGCCCGAGTTCGCCCGGCCCGGGACGACCGTCCTCGACGGCGAGCGGGTCGAGGTCGGCGGCCTCGTCTTCGGCTTCGTCGGCGGCGGCCTGCGCACCCCGATGCGCACGCCGTACGAGATCTCCGACGAGGAGTACGCGGCGAAGGTCGAGGCGCTCGGCGACGTCGACGTCCTCTGCTCCCACATCCCGCCCGACGTGCCGGACCTGACGTACGACACCGTCGCCCGCCGCTTCGAACGCGGCAGCCGGGCCCTCCTCGACGCCATCCGGCGCACCCGGCCCCGCTACGCCCTGTTCGGCCACGTCCACCAGCCGCTGGCCCGGCGGATGCGGATCGCGTCGACCGAGTGCGTGAACGTCGGCCACTTCGCCTCGACGGGCAGGCCCTTCGCCCTGGAGTGGTGACGGGCCCCGCGCCGCAGCGCGATAGCCTTCCGTCGGCACGTCTGTGCCCCTTTGACTTCCGCCGGACCGCACAGTGGAGGAGCCACCACGATGGCCGAACACACCAGCTCGAGCATCACCATCGAGGCGGCACCGGCCGACGTCATGGGCGTGATCGCCGACTTCGCCCGCTACCCCGAGTGGACGGGCGAGGTGAAGGAGGCCGAGGTCCTGGAGACCGACGACGCCGGCCGCGCCGAGAAGGTGCGGCTGCTGCTCGACGCCGGCGCGATCAAGGACGACCACACCCTCGCGTACACCTGGACCGGCGGCAACGAGGTCAGCTGGACGCTGGTCAAGTCCCAGATGCTGCGGTCGCTCGACGGCTCGTACCGGCTGTCGGCGGTCGGCGGCGGTGACCGCACGGAGGTCACCTACCAGCTGACGGTCGACGTGAAGATCCCCATGCTCGGCATGATCAAGCGCAAGGCCGAGAAGGTCATCATCGACCGGGCGCTCGCCGGCCTGAAGAAGCGCGTCGAATCCGGCGCGTGAGCCCCGCGGGAGGCCGGACACGTCCTCCCGTACGAGCGCCGGGAGGGCGCGGGTAACGTCCTCCGCATGCGGATCATCCTTGTCACCGGGTCCGGCGGCGCCGGTCGCACCACCGTCGCCGCCGCCACCGCCCTCGCCGAGGCACGGGCGGGCCGCCGGGTCCTGCTCGTCTCCGAGGACGTCGAGCCGCTCCCGGCCCAGGACGGACTCCGCGTCCTGCGCCCCCGGCCGGCCGGTGACTTCCGCCGGGAGTTCCTCGCCCTCCAGGCCCGCTCCTCCACCGCCCTCGACCTGCTGGGCGCCGCGCCCTTCGAGGACGCCGAGCTCACCGAACTCCCCGGCAGCCGCCAGTTCGCCCTGCTCCGCGCGCTGCGCGACGCCGCCGAGGGCGACCACGAGCTCGCCGTCGTCGATCTGCCGCCGCTCGCCGAGGCCCTCGCCCTCCTCGCCCTGCCCGAGCAGCTCCGCCGCTATCTGCGCCGCCTCCTGCCGCCGGAACGGCAGGCCGCCCGCGCCCTGCGCCCGATGCTCGCCCAGCTCGCCGGGGTCCCGATGCCCGCGCAGTGGCTGTACGAGACCACCGGCCGCTGGGAGACCGAGCTGGCCGCCGTCCAGGCCGTCGTCGACGCCCCCGCCACCAGCGTCCGGCTGGTCCTCGAACCCGGCCCCGCCGCCGCCCGCGCCCTGCGCACCGCCCGGCTCGGCCTCGCCCTCCAGCGCCTCGCCCTCGACTCCGTCGTCGCCAACCGGCTGCTGCCCGCCGACTCCGAGGACCCCTGGCTCGCCGGACTCACCGCCCAGCAGCACCGGCACCTCGCGGAGCTCCGTACCGCGTCCGGCCTCGCCGACGGCGTCGACGAACTGCCGCACCTCGGCCGGGACCCCCGCGGGCCCGAGGACCTCGTGCTGCTCGCGCCCGCCCGGCGCCCGGCGGCCGTCCCCGGCCCCGTACCGGCGTGGTCCGTCGAGGACCGCCGGGAGGAGGACGGCGTCCTGGTGTGGCACATCGGCCTCCCCGGGGCCGTCAAGGAGGATCTCTCCCTCGTCCGCAGGGGTGACGAACTGCTCCTCACCGTCGGCGCCTTCCGCCGCAACGTGCCCCTGCCGGCCGCCCTGCGCCGCTGCGCCGTCACCGGCGCGGGACTCGTCGAGGGGGACCTCCGGGTGCGCTTCACCCCCGACCCCGGGCTCTGGCCCCGCACCCCCTGAGGGGGCGTGTACCGTCGAAGTACCAGCCAGTGAGGAGTGCGCCATGAGCGATTCGGACGCCTGGGCCAAGGCGTGCGCCGAGGACCTGGAGGCGGAGAAGGCCCGCCGCCGGGCGCAGCGCGGTGCGGACACCGGCTCCGCCGCCGACGAGTTCCGCAAGCTCTTCGAGGCCGTCGCCGACAAGGTCTCCGGGGGCCTCGGGAACCCGCTGCTCGCCGGCCAGGCCGCGCAGACCGTGCAGCAGCTCGTCAACCAGGCGAAGGCGGTCGTCGAGCCCGTCATCGAGCGCAACCCGCAGGTCTTCGACCACCTCGCCGCCGCCGGGAACGAACTGCTCGCCGCCTACCGCTCCGCCGTCGAGTCCCACGAGACCCGGTGGACGCGCGACGAGAAGGTGACCCCCGACGACCCGCGCGACCCGCGCCGGGACGCGGACAGGGCGGCGGGCGAGGCGGACGAGGGCACCGACGGAGACGCCGGTGCGGACGACAGCAAGGACGACCGCAAGGACGACGAGGGGCCGGGAACCGGCCAGCACATCGACCTCGACTGATCGGGACGCCCGTCCCCCTCGGGTACGGTGGGCCTTAGCGGGGCTCGACCGAAAACTGAGGGACACATGGGACTCACCATCGGCGTCGACATCGGCGGCACGAAGATCGCGGCCGGCGTGGTCGACGAGGAGGGCAACATCCTCGACACGCACAAGGTGCCCACCCCGCCGACCCCCGAAGGCATCGTCGACGCGATCTGCGCGGCCGTGTCCGAGGCCGGCAAGGGCCACACGATCGAGGCCGTCGGCATCGGTGCCGCGGGCTACGTCGACGACAAGCGCGCCACCGTCCTCTTCGCGCCGAACATCGACTGGCGGCACGAGCCGCTCAAGGACAAGGTCGAGCAGCGGGTCGGCCTGCCCGTCGTCGTCGAGAACGACGCCAACGCGGCGGCCTGGGGCGAGTACAGGTTCGGCGCCGGCCAGGGCCACGAGGACGTCATCTGCATCACCCTCGGCACCGGCCTCGGCGGCGGCATCATCATCGGCAACAAGCTGCGCCGAGGACGCTTCGGCGTGGCCGCCGAGTTCGGCCACATCCGGGTCGTCCCCGACGGCCTGCTGTGCGGCTGCGGCAGCCAGGGCTGCTGGGAGCAGTACGCCTCCGGGCGCGCGCTCGTCCGCTACGCCAGGCAGCGCGCCAACGCCACCCCCGAGCGGGCCCAGGTCCTCCTCGGGCTCGGCGACGGCACCCCCGAGGGCATCGAGGGCCGGCACGTCAGCCAGGCCGCCCGCGCCGGCGACCCGGTCGCCGTCGACTCCTTCCGCGAGCTGGCCCGCTGGGCCGGTGCCGGCCTCGCGGACCTGGCCTCGCTGTTCGACCCCTCGGCGTTCATCGTCGGCGGCGGTGTCTCGGACGAGGGCGATCTGGTCCTCGACCCGATCCGGAAGTCCTTCCGGCGCTGGCTGATCGGCGGCCAGTGGCGCCCGCACGCGCAGGTCCTCGCGGCCCAGCTCGGCAACAAGGCCGGTCTGGTCGGCGCCGCGGACCTCGCCCGTCAGGGCTGAGCGGTCCCTCGTACGACAACCGCCCGTCGCGTCCCTGTGGAC
>NZ_JBHTSA010000220.1:0-5886 GCF_042795405.1 Streptomyces sp. NPDC056480
GAACAAGACCCATAACTCGTCTGGCACCAACCGCTCGATGAGATCCGTCATGCACGGCTCAACGAACGATCACACCATAAGAAACGACGTCTAAGAGGTTCTGACAAAGAAAAGAGGTGTTGGACGTCGGTGGGTGACGAGGCAGGTGGCGAGGCCGAGGAAGGCTTCGTGGATGTCGTCACGTCGCTCCCAGCGGACGCGGAGCCGACGGAAGCCGTGGAGCCAGGCGATAGTCCGTTCCACGGCCCACCGGTGGACACCGAGGCCGGAGCCGCGCGGGACACTGCGGCAGGTGATCACCGGCATGACTCCGTTTGCCCAGACCAGGCGGCGGCACTTGCCGTGGTCGTAGCCGCGGTCGGCCAGAAGCGTGCCGGTCACCGGTCTGGCCGGCGGGCCAGACCGGTGACCGGCAGGATCTTCCGCAGCAGCGGCATCAGCTGGGTGACACCGTTGCGGTTCCCGCCGGTCAACAACACCGCAGGCTGGATGCCCTGGCCGTCGACGAGGACGTGCGGCTGCTGCCCGGCCGTGCACCGTCGACCGGGCTGTAACGCTTCTGAGCCCCGCCGCGAGGCCAGTGGATGCAGCGGTAACCGTGGGGGCCGCGTAATGGTCGGCTCGACGGCCCAGCGATGGACGCCAGGGCCGGAGACATGCGCAACACCGTGCCGGGCGGTGACCGGTTTGCTGCCTTGAGCCCAGACAAGGCGGCAGTGCTGCTTGCCGTGGCCGCCGCCCGGGTCGGCAAGCAACATGTCGGGCCGCCGCCGCGGCCAGGCCGGGCCGACAACGGACGGGCACTCGTGGAATCACCAGCGGCGGCCCGGACGTCATCGAAGTGCGCGTCGCAAGCCAGCATCGTGGACTTCAGGCACAGTACCTGCTATCACGTGGCCTTGATTGTCGCGAGCCACCGGATACAGAGCATTGTGGCCACATGTGTGGCAGAACGTCAGCGCGCCCTGAGAACTGACCTGGAGGATTCATGAGATCAGCTGACACCAGCCAGACCCCCGTCCGGTTCCATAGCGCTGATCTGACACTGAAGGAAGCAGCAGGGATCTTCGCCCGGTACCCAAGCCCTCGTATCCTCATCCCGGCCACCATGGCAGCGATCGCAGCCCGTGCCCTGTGCGCAGGATGGTCCCGCCGTGATGCGGAGATCGCGGCAGCGCTGGTAGCAGTAGAGCCGTTCGTCGAGTGGACGGTCCACGCACACATTCTTCATCAACGCCCCCGCAGGATTATGGGGCGTACATTCGACTCTCTCGCTGCCCGCAAGCACCGTCGCCACCATATGGATCCTCGTGACCCGGGTCTTGTGTTCATCCCTGACCATGCCGCTCTGGCTCTCGTAGCCGGGATCGCTGCGGCAAGCATGCTGATCTTTCGGAGTCCCCGGGCCGCGCTCACCGGCACTGCCGCGTCACTTCTCCTCTTGAGTACCTACGAGTGGACACACTTCTTGATCCACTCATCGTACAAACCCAGAAGCGGGGCGTACCGATCGATCCGGCGTACGCACTACCTGCATCATTTCCGCAATGAGCATTATTGGTTCGGCATCGTCACCCCACTGTCTGACAAGATTCTTATGACTAACCCGTCTAAAGATGCCGTCCTGCCGTCGCCCACGGTCAAGACTCTGGGGGCGACGGAGCTCCACCGCCAGGAACATGATGCGTGACGGCAGTCCAGCGCCGCGGTTCTGCCGCCGCCGACGGCACGGCAACTTCCTCTACCATGCAGCCCAAGCCGCCGCCCACATGCGCAGCCTCGCCTGCCCGGCATGACCAGACCACCTCCAGCGCGGTCTCCCCCGGCCCGGACGCAACTTTCTGTAGCACGATTTCAGAAAGAGCGCCTTCGGGTGAGGTCAGGTCATGACGACCGCCGGTGCCTGCGCGTGCGAGGTCGCGGATGGGTCGGAAGGTGACGTGGTCTTGTCTCATCCCAGGATGCCTGGTCTTCGCGGTCGTGCGCTTCTACCCGCCGCTGCTGTGTGCCTGGGCGCGTTCGGTTCGCGGCCGTGCGCCGGGTGACGTCCGTGTCTGAGCGTTCTACCCAATGCCCGCTGGGAGTTGATCGAGCCGGTTTCTGGGGCCTGGCGTTTCGAGCGCCCGTGACAGAAACCTGGCCGTCGGCCGGCCACCCACGCACGATCTGCACGCGGCATCATGGACGCGATCTTGTATCTGGACCGGAGCGGCCTCCAGCGGCGCTACCTCCCTCATGACTTCCGGCGCTGGGCCACGGTCTGCGACCACTTCGCCAAATGGAGCGACGAGGGCATGTTCACCAGCTCAACGGCTTGGTCCGGCAACTGCCGCGCACAAGGACGGCAGCGCAAGGCACATTCCCCACGACGGATCCGCGTCGAGCACGGCATCGCCCCCTCAAGAACTGGCGGGCAGTGGCCCGCCACCTCGGCCACCGCAAGCACACGAGTGACACCGTCCAGGCCGACGCCGGCCTGGACGGCCACCAGCAGACCGCGGACCTGAAACCTCGACGACAGAGGCGAGCACCGATCCCGCTGAAGTCCTCCACGTCTCACCACCTACCGTGCACGAACTCGTGAGGACGTGTTGTGATCTGGCGCCGAGCGACGACACAGCCTCTGTCGCCGCCCGGCAGTTGAGCGAGGTAGTCGAGCGACTGATCACCACAGGTCGGTGGCAGAACAGGGGACCTGACGTTCTCGACATCACGATCGCCGGATACGACGCGCCCCGGCTGGCCCACCCACCTGCGGGGGACCCTCCGGTCCAGGTGCTGGCCCGGATGCACTCGGACCATGGCCTGCACAGCCGCGCACCCTGAGCCAGCTGCCCGTTCACCTCCAGGTAACCCGGCGCTCGGGACGCCCACAGCGTCACCGACCGCGTTTCTACGGCTTTGTAGCCGCTCGCCCCTGGGTCCGGATCCGGCCCGGGCTCGCCCACCCCTCTTCCCTGGCTGCAGCCAACGACACTTTCCCGATCGTCAGAGGCACCTTGCCCGCCTGGAGTACTCGATGTGATCAGCCTAGCTGGCGCCCTCGCCCCGGCCCTGCGCGAAGCGATGAAGACCATCGGACCAAGGCGGCCCTGATCCCGTGACGGCATTCTGCCGCAGGCCCGCCCGTCGCCCGGCCGCAGCGGCTGCAAGGCACGGGTGTACGACACTCTTTAGGGAGCGCCGCCAGCGGCAGGCGCACGCCCATGACGCATAAGGATCGCGATGATCAAACCGATGATGCAGGCAGCGGCAGCCACATAGAACGAGAAATCGTAGGCTGAGGCCGTATAGAGCTGTGGAATAGCCTGAACAGGGCCTGACTTTCCTTCGATGTCAACAGAAAACATTAGCTGATTCGCACTCTGAGAGGCAGTTACAATCGCCGTGCCAAGAGACATCCCCATTGCGTTAGACACACCATACATTCCGGAGCTAATGCCCTGCTGGGCCGCCGGAACCGCTTCGACGATGAGATTTGGAATGGATGCATAGAAGGCTCCTAGCCCAATCCCCTGGAGAACTGAGATTGCAGCATACTGCCCCCAGGTATGATTGAAGATGAGGAACAGAACAGCCGACGCCGCAAGGGTAGCCGTTGCCGTAATCAGGGGAATCCTGAGACCCACTCGCCTGGACCAGGCCCCTGTCCCCACTCCCGCGACACTGAAGGTCCCGTAAGCAAAAACCGCAACATGAGTGGCAAAGCCAAGCAGAGTAAACCCCAGGGCAAAACTGATATCACCGATGATATTTACATCCACATGTTCCATGACCCTTGACGCCTGGGCACTCTGATTCAGCTCTTGAATAATCCTGTCACTCAACTGCTCTCGGGTCGGAGATTGCGTCATATAGGGGATCGAGTAAGCCATGATCCCGATCCCGACTGCCGTAATAAGGGAATTGGCGAGCACCAGCGAAACCTTCGGGTCGAACAGCAGGCGCATGTCGATAATGGGATCTGACACAAAGTGCTCTGTTACAACAAATGCAACGAGAAGCAGCAGGCCTGAGAACAGGCAGGCCAGCGCAGTGCCGCTGCCCCATCCCCACGTGGCCCCGTTCGCGAGATAGAGAAGAACGAGTGCCACCCCCGAGGCCAGGAGTGCCGCTCCGGCAAAGTCGAGGCGCTGCCGCAGACGGAGAGTGCTCTCTGGAACTGTGAGCCAGAACAGCGGAGTCACGACAGCAACAAAGATCATCATGCTCCAGAAGAGCCAGCGCCAGCTGTAGTGATCAAGAATCCAGCCCCCCAGAAGGGGGGCGGCAAGGGCAGCAAGGCCGAATCCCCCTGCAACGGAGCCGACCGCGATAGGAACATAACGGCGGGGGAGAATATCGCGGAACAGCCCGAACGCGAGGACCGGGGTTGCATAGCCCAATGCCGCTACACCCCGGCCGATCAGGAAGACGGGCCAGGAGGTTGTCACGGCACAGATTAGGTTGCCGGCAAAGAACGCGACTCCAACGGCCAACAAAAGACGGCGCTTCCCCCACATATCAGACATCTTGCCGATGATGGGTGTAAGCGATCCGCCGACCAGCAGGAACACGATAAGCATCCAGCTGATATTGGCACCGACCCCGGGAAACGAGGGTGCAATTTGAGGAACTGCAGCAAACACCATCGTGTACTGTAGCGGGGCGATCTCGACGAAGGAGATCGTAGCGACAATGATTACCGCGACCTGCAATCTTGTCGGATTCGCGACCCTTCCGAACTCATCAAGCGTGACTCTCCGGAGCATCATGCCTGGCCATTCTCCCGATCTCTACACGAGGGCGTTATTGAGGGACTACTATCGAACACTCGCGGGCACGCAGGGTCACTTAGTCATCAGTCGCACTAGGGACGTCTGCCGTGTAGACGCCTTCCCTGGATCCTGGTGCACCAGATTCAAGTATTCAGGTTTCTCCCGGCGGGATTTACGATGAACAGAGAACGCTGGACCTGGTGCGTGTCCGCCGAGAGGTAGGGATGCCGGGCTGGCGGCGCCAGCCGAACCAAACCCAGCCTCCTTGTACGCAGCCCGGGCCCCTCAGCTATGGCGCTCCTCAACGACGCAGCGTGTCCCTGCGGCATTAGCCACTGCGACAGACATCCCGCTCACACACTTGCAGCCCGCGAGCCGAGATTGGCGGTGACACACAGGCGGGCGGGTGTGAATCAACCAGGTGGTCGCATACGCTGCCTCGGCTCAGGGCCCTTGCAAGTGATCAGGTGAGTCGCCCCTTGGCAAGCCGCGGATGCCCCTCCGGCCTTACACGCGGCGAAAGGCTCTCGGGGAACTTGCTGACCGGGCTCCGCCCGTACTTCTTCCGGCAGGCTACCCAAAGTCAGCCACCGCAAGATCGTCTGCACGTCGAGCCATTCGTTGACGCGCTTTCGCCCGTCCCACGAGTGGCACCTCCTCATTACATCCATCACGCTCTAGGAGTTCCTCGCAAGAGCGTTGACGGTAGGTGGGTGATGAGGCAGGTGGCGAGGCCGGGGAAGTCTTCCTGGATGTCGTCGCGTCGTTTCCCAGCGGCCGTGCAGGCGCCGGAAGCCAGGCGATGGTGCGATTGACGGCCCAGCGGTGGACGCCGGGGCCGGAGCGATGCGGGACGTGCCACGTCGGGCGATGAACAGTTTGATGCCCCGGGCCCAACCGCTACGGCAACAGAACACGAGGCGGCGACACGTGCCGTGGCCGCAGCCCTGGTCGGCCAGCAGCACGGCCGGTCGCCATCACGGTCGGCCCGCCAGACCTGCGACGGACGGAATCTTCGCAAGGGTCATCAGCTGAGTGAGCCTCTTTCATCCTGTGCTGGAGGGTGAAATGGGCTGGTCAGCGGGAGTGGTGACGAGACAGGGCCCCTGGTCGTTGGCGTGGTGATTCC